>JAFACY010000164.1 GCA_023425285.1 Bacillota bacterium | reverse complement strand
TCACAGGAGGGATATAAAGGTATCATTCCGGACGATGTTTTGTATGATGTTTTTTCTTTGGAAAGAAGAACAAGCCGCTTTATCAGTGAATTGTCCATAGGAGAACCCAGGACTGCCATTGTTTTTGAGGATGATAATCCGGCAGGCTTGATTTCAATCGGCAAATGCAGGTATGGAAACAATGATGAGTCATGGATAGAAATATGGAGAGTTTATCTCATTCGTGAATTCTGGGGAAACGGAGCTGCGAAGGATTTGATTGAATGGGGAATTGATGAAATAAAAAAGACAGGCATCAAAAATATAGAGCTTTGGGTACTGGAAGAAAACATGCGTGCAAGAAGCTTCTATGAGAAAATTGGCTTTAAGCATGACAAGACCTCTATGATATCAGCCAGCGGAGACAAAGAATTACGATACATAATGCAGTGAAAAAGCATCCTTATAATTTTTAAGGATGCTTTAAATTGCTTATTTTAACATTGAGCCTATGAACCAGATGTTTTTGCTGAATGCTGCAACATAGCCTTCAAATATAGCTACAGTTTCAAAGTCGCCTTCTTCATCAGCCATATTTCTGATAGCTGTTGCTGCTTCTTTCATGCATTCGATATCTTTTTTAACGATTTCTAAAGCTTCTTTAATGGAGAAGTCTTTAGCTTTAATTTCTTCAACATCAGTTTTTTCTAAATATTCTGCCATTGTTGACAAAGGCATTATACCTTTCATTTTCAACAGTTCTGCAACTTCGTCATATGCTTCGAACAAGCTGTCATATAAGCCTTCGGTGAAGGTGTGAACCTGTACAAACTGACCACCAACCACGTTCCAATGAATGTTATGGAATTTAACATTCAATACAGCTAAATTTGCTAAATATTTTTGTAATAAATCTGTGTATTTCATAAAATTACCTCCTCAAAAGTTTTTATTTTTTTAAATATCGTTCCTATTTATTGTATTATATGATAAACTTATGGTAATAAAAAGGCACAAATTTGTTCGTAGAGGTGAAAAATGAAAAATAAAGTATCTAATGGATTTCAAATTGTACAGGATTTAATTAAATTGAGGTGGGTGCCTGAAATATTAATGTCCATATATAGCGGGAATCAACGATATACCGATATTTTAGAGAGCATTCCATATATGAGCCATACGGAGCTGAACAGAAAATTATCCATATTGGCAGAAAGAAATGTTATAGATAAAACATTTGAAGGAGATAATACATATTATTCTCTGCTTAAGTTCGGAGATGAGCTGGTACATATCTTTGGTCACTTAGTGGATCTTGAAGAGAAATATTTTCAGAAAATAGGATAATTTGTATAACTTGGCGGGGGTTTGTATGAGTAACAGTGAAACGAATAAATTATATACGTTTGAAGCGGAAATCAGGAAGGTTCCTGATATTGACGGAGCATATGTTGAATTTCCCTATGATGTAAGGACGGAGTTCGGCAAGGGAAGAGTGAAGGTACATGTAACATTTGACGGTGAGCCATATGATGGAAGCATTGTAAATATGGGTGTGAAAAATCATGACGGTTCCGTGTGCTATATCATAGGATTGCGTAAGGACATCCGTGCAAAAATAGGCAAAAAGCCCGGTGACAGAGTTAAAGTTACAATTAAGGAAAGGATATTATAATTAGTATAATTTCTTAAGAATATAGACGAGGAGCTTTAGATGGCACAACGTGATTATATAAGAATAGAAACTGAACGATTGTTAATAAGGATACTCAGCATGGAGGATAAAGAAGCTTTTTACAAATATCGCTCCATGCCTGAGGTTTATAAATATCAGTCAATGAGACCGGGAAGTATCAATGAAGTTGAAGAATTCATCAGTAAAAATTCCGATGCACGGCTGAATGAGCCTGACACATGGATGCAGCTTGCTGTATGCCTTAAGGAAGGACAAATGATCGGGGATATTGGCATTCATTTTATAGACGATAAATATCAGATTGAAATAGGTTATACACTGTCTCCCGAATATCAAGGCAGAGGATATGCTTCGGAAGCTGTCAATGCCATAATTGATTATGCTTTTAATAAACTGAAGAAGCACAGAGTTATTGCATCTGTCGATCCGGACAATGTAAGCTCGGTAAAGCTTCTTGAAAGAACAGGCTTCAGGAAAGAAGCTCATTTTATTAAAAGCTACCGCATGAACGATACATGGTATGATGACTGCATTTATGCCATATTAAAAGATGAATGGAAGACTGAGGACTAAAGGAGAAAGCAATATGAATTCTGAACAAGGCATGGACATAAAGGAAATAAAGAAAAATCTGACTCGATTTATGATGTCTTATAAATTTGCATTGAATGAAATGAATACAAAAATTGATATCCTGATGCAGGAATTTCAGTACATACATGATTATAATCCTATCGAGCATGTCAAATCACGTCTTAAAACACCGGAAAATATTATAAAAAAGGTTCAGAGAAAAGGATATGAATTATCGTTGTCGTCCATAAAAGAAAATGTTCGCGACATTGCAGGGATAAGAATTACATGTTCTTTTTTATCGGATATTTATAAGGTTAGCGAAATGCTCCAAAGTCAGAAGGATATAACCGTGATTGAAAGTAAGGATTACATAAAGAATCCTAAGCCAAATGGTTACAAAAGTTTGCATTTAATTATACAAATTCCTATTTTTATGTCGGACAGAGTCGAGGATGTATATGTTGAAATTCAGATCAGAACAATCGCAATGGACTTTTGGGCAAGCCTGGAGCATAAGATTTATTATAAATATGACAAAGAAGTTCCTTCACACTTAATTGATGAATTAAAGGAGGCTGCTGATTCGGTATCGGAGCTTGACGACAAAATGGAGAAAATCCACAGGAAAGTCAATCAGTATAAGGAGAAGGAAGAGAGTGAAAGCTTCAGCGTTCCGCAGGATTTTCTGATACAGTATCTTAACTTAGACTGATATGATACAAAAAAGTAAAAATAAAGGTTGGAGGTGAGAAATGAAAAAGATGTATTCCTCGGGAAAAAGAGACTGGAAGATGATTGCAGGTGTACTTCTTTTTATTGCTCTTTTTTTATCAATAATCTATATATTGATTAAAATGTTCAATGCGCCTTCAGTTATAAATGAAAATGATGTATATGAAAAAGTGAAGAGTGACTACGCACTTATGCTGCTGCAATGCATATTAGGCATTATTGTTATGTTTATCCCATCAGTGGTTGAGCGAAGGCTGCGTATAGATA
Source organism: Bacillota bacterium (assembly GCA_023425285.1). GTDB lineage: Bacteria > Bacillota > Clostridia > Tissierellales > Sedimentibacteraceae > Sedimentibacter. Next base: position 1,275 of record JAFACY010000164.1, on the reverse strand, counting down.
TCCCCAACAAAATGGAGGTTATGTATTTTATTTTCCTTTATTGTGCCATATATCTCGGAGAGGTCAGAAATTTTTATTATGTAATTCCTTATTGGGATATGATTCTGCATGCGTTCAGCGGAGCCATGTTAGGAGCGTTGGGCTTTGGTCTTGTAAGCTACTTCAATGAAATGGATGTTTTGAAAACCAATTTAAGTCCATTCTTCATAGCAATGTTTGCTTTTTGCTTTGCTTTATCTTCCGGTGTAATATGGGAGATATATGAATTTTCAGTTGACAGTATGTTTGGTACCAATATGCAGAAATTCATATTGGCTGACGGAACAGTACTTGTAGGTCAGGCAGCTCTGAGGGACACCATGAAGGATCTGATAGTGGATGCATTAAGTGCTTTGGCGGTAACTGTCATCGGATATTATTCAGTTAAGAATTCCGACGGACAGAGCTCCTGAAATTATACCCGGGTCACAGGAAATGTCTTTTCTTACACCCGCAATATAGGACAATCTGTAACATCTTTATTGTATGCAGAATATAGTAAAAAGAGGTGATATTATGCATGACAATAATGTTGAAGCAGCTTATCGACGTCGTCGCAGATTATATTTTTGTCCTTGTCGATGTTTTCGTCGCCGTCGCAGGTTTTTTTAATTTAAAAAATTGCCGGGCATTATAGCCCGGTTTTAAATGTTATACTAATCATAATTGAACAGATTGGAGAAGAAATAATGGGAAATACAGATAAGTTTGAAATGATAGCCGATACCTATGACACTGCTGAAAGAATCCAAATCTCAAAGATATTATCTGAGGCAATTTGTGAATACTTAGTCGATACTAAAGACAAAACAGCTGTTGATTTTGGATGTGGTACCGGCTTAGTCGGTATGAACTTGTTGAATGGTTTTCAATCAATGTTGTTTTTGGATACATCACAAAATATGATTAATCGGGTAAAACAAAAAATATCTCATTTTCATATACAGAATGCAGATACATTGTGCTTTGATTTTGAAAAGGATAGTCTGTCAGATTTGCATGCTGACTATATTTTTGTGGTTCAGGTTTTACTTCATATAAAGGACTACAAAGAAGTTCTGTATAGACTATATGATGTTTTAAATCCGGGAGGGCATTTAATAATCATTGACTTTGATAAGAATGATGACATAGTTTCTGACTTGGTTCATAATGGTTTTGAACAGGAAGAACTGAAAGAAGAGATGTTAAGTATCGGTTTTAAAAATGTGCAATCCAAAACATTCTACTACGGAA
>JAFACY010000156.1 GCA_023425285.1 Bacillota bacterium | reverse complement strand
TTCATTTTTTGTACTTTGCCTTCCATATTATTTCTCCTTGTTTTTTTATTTAAAAGTTAATAAACTTTCATTCAGTATTATTTCACTTTTAAAGCTTTATATGAGTAGAAATAATGGAAAATTTATTTTTTATTTTAATTCCGGAACAACATTAGGCGGAACTTCGCCTTTAAGTGCCGCTATCAAATTTTCAGCAGCTAAAAACGCCATATCATTCCGTGTTTTTATGGTTGCGGAACCAACATGCGGCAGCAATACCACATTTGACATTTTAAGAAGAGGATTGTCCTTTTCAATTGGTTCTTTTTCAAAAACATCAAGTCCTGCTCCCAAAATTTTCTTTTCGTTCAATGCCTTTATAAGTGCTTTTTCATTGACAGTTGCACCTCTTGACGCATTTATAAGTATGGCATCACTTTTCATTAAATCGAACTGCTCTTCATCTATCATATGATATGTTTCATCTGTCAGGGCAGTCATTATGAGAACAAAATCGCTTTGCTTCAATAAATCGTTTAACTGCGCATATTTTACGCCTATGTTTTTTTCAGCATCATATTTCCTGCTTCTGTTATAATAAATTACATCCATATCAAATCCATACTTTGCTCTTTTGGCAACGGTCTCGCCAATCCTACCCATTCCGATTATACCCAGAACAGCATGATGCACGTCCTTGGAAAAGACTATTTCATCATCTATTTCATCCCATTTGCCGCTCTTCACATATCTGTCCATTTCCGGAAGCTTTCTCGCCGTGGAAAGAATCAGTCCGAAAATCAAATCTGCTACCGTATCATTCAAAACTCCCGGTGTATGGGTTCCGATAATATTTTTTTCTTTCATATCCGCAATATTAAAATTATTATAACCAACTGCGATATTGCTTACTACTTTTAAATTCGGTGCATGTTCAAGCAAATTTTTATCAATTTTTATCCCCGATAGCATCAGTCCGTCCTTATCATGGATGATATTTATGATATCATCGTATCCGGCACCTTCGAGGATTTCATAATCACAATAATTTCCTATGTATTCCTTAACATAATCAGGTATCTTTTTCGTTATTAAAACCTTTGGCTTCATAATCTTCCTCTTTTCTTTTTTATGTTGTATTGATTGTAGCATTTTTGTTCCTTTAACTCAACATTAGTCTGCCTCAAAAAAACAAAAGGCTGTTGAAAAAGTTCATTTTCAACAGCCTGGCTTTATATTATTCTGATGTATTGACCGAATACATACCCGTTAATGTTATTGTAATTTATCTGGTACCAGTCTCCCACTCTCTGTATTATTTCTACAGTTGCTCCGTTTGGTGCCATCCCTATAACAGGATTGCTGAGAGACGGACCGTTTCGTATATTCAGATAACCGCTGTTTAACACTACTCTGCCCATTGTACGTCCATTTGGTGTGATTGGCGGATTTACGCCGGCAACGGGAATGCCGAAGTACTGCGCCAATGAGTTGGCAAGTGCAGCAGCAATCTGCTCCGTATTGTTAACTATCCAGTTTGCATCTGCCCAGTTATCATGGAAAGCAACCTCAACCAATACAGACGGTGCTCTCGTTCTTGAAACCTCACCCAATGTTGTTGTTGCCATTGTTCTTACGAGTTCGGGCAACGGGTAGATGCCTGTAAAATTCTGTCTTATAATTTCAGCCATTCTCTGTCCTTCGGCACTCGAAGGATAGTAGTACATAATAGGACCCCTGTTCTGACCTGCATTTGCAGGATTGGAAGCATTTGAATGAATTGCCAGATGGAAATCGTAGTTTCCTGCATTTGATGCGGCAATTGAAGAGCCTGCAGTCATATCCGGTGTGTTTCTTGAAAAATCTATACCGTATCTCTGCAAATAAGGAATCATTGCATCCACTATTTCATTCATATGCTGCTCCTCTGAACCGCCGTTTACAAATAAATTGTATTCCTGGGTCGAAGGGCTTAAATATATGGTAGGCATGAATTAACCTCCGTTTCATTTTAGATTTACATTGCATTTTATTTTATGCATGAAGGTTTATTCAGTGCTAAAGAATAATATCAGATTCAAATTTAAGTTATAACTTCAGTATTACGCCTATTATGCCCGAAATTACAATATAAGTAACAGGATGCTTCCTGAATTTCATTATTGAATAAAGTATGGCTAAAAAAACAACTAATTTCAATATATTTATGCTTCCAATCACTCCAATGGCAGATATCAGACCTTTGCTCAGCACTGCTCCGCTTAACAGGTCAATCCCCACATATGTAAGCATCCCTTCAATACATGGTCTTATGCCGTAGAACGCGTAATCAAAATTCTGATTATTTCTGAATTTGGATAAAAATTTTGATACCAATGCAACAATTATTATGGATGGAAGAATCTCAGAAACAGTTGCAAGGATACCGCCAAAAATTCCCGCAATTTCATTTCCCACATATGTAGCCATATTTATGCCGATAGGTCCCGGTGTGGATTCTGATATGGCAATCATATCTGTTATAAATGAAACCTCATACCATCCGGTTTTTTCCGCCAGATGCTTTAAATAAGGTATGGTGGCCAGACCGCCTCCAAATGTAAATAAGCCTATAATAAAAAATTCATAAAACAACTGTAAGTATATCATAATCTTAACCTCGACTTCTTAACAACGATTCCTATAACCGCACTGATTATAATAAGAATGACCGGTGAAATGCCAAATGCAAACATTAAAAAAGCTGTTACCGCAAATATTATCAGACAAATCCTATCAACAACACTTTTCTTCCATAGCCCTATTATTGTGCTGAATATCAGTGCCGTTGCACCAAGCGTTATGCCTGCAAAGGCATGCTGCATAATTTCTATTTCTCTGAAGCTTGATATAAATGATGCTAAAATTGATATTATTACAATACAAGGTGATATTGTTCCCAAGCTTGCAGCTATGTCACCGGGAAGACCCTTTTTACGATACCCTATCATTGCAGACACATTGACAGCCAATATACCAGGCAGACCCTGACTCAGAGCATAATAATCAATAACTTCCTCATCTGTAACCCACTGCTTGTTTTGTACGATTTCTCTCTGAAGTATCGGTATCATAGCCATACCTCCTCCAAAGGTAACCGCGCTTATTTTGAAAAATGTAAAATATATTTCCAGTAATTCTTTCATTTACTTCTGTTTCTCCTTTTTGTCATAGCAAATAAAATTAAAGCCCCTCCATTAATTAAGGGGCTATTTTAACTATGCTTTTTTAAACCAGTATTCCTGAAATAAAGCTATCATAACTCCCAGCATACCGCCTAACACAGCACCTATTGCAGTATTTAATGCATTGCTTGGACTTGTCTTCTGAGTCGGTGCCACAGGAGGTGAAGGTAAGTATACATTCGTTTCCACTACTCCGATTACACTCGATCCCAATACAGTGGATTCACCGGTTCTGTAGTATTTGTATATTGCTTCTCTTTCTTTGTCTAATTCTTCTAAGTATTGATTGTTCATTGCTATGTTATTTTCTAAGCTGCTTATTAATTGCTTGTTTGCAATAATATCATTTTCCAATTTTATAAAATTAGGATTTATTGTATCAACCGGCAAAATATAGCTGCTGTTTCCGTTCAACGGAGATTGTATTCCTATATCTACATTGCCGTCACTTATATTTTTTGGTGTCTGAGCCAACAATGCTTCGTTGCTTTTTAACCTTTCTTTTTCAACCGTCAGTGAGTTTTCTAATGTCCTTAATTCTATGCTGAAGTGATTGTAATAATAATTAACGGCTCTTTCCTTTGTCATGGAATCCAGGAAATCCATATAGTTGCTGTATAATACCTGAGCTAATTTCAAAGCCTCCTCAGGATTATCCGCCGAAACGGTCACTTCGAAGCTGTTTTGAACAGAGCCTGCCTTTACTTCACTTTTACCCACTGTAATTCTCTTTTTTAATCCTTCTATAGTAGTCATTTCTTTATCATAACCCATTTTTTCAATGGTGTGAAGCAGCACATCGTTGCTTGTAATCAAATTTATATATTGCTCATTTGTTGTAATAGGCAGTACATACTCACCATATCTCGTAATATACTTATCGGGCATGCTCATAACTATGTTTAACTTTGAATCGTAAACAGGTGATAAAATAAACATACTGAACATCCCTGCCAATATTGCTGCTATAAGTGTAAAGCATATTATCACTATTTTTCTTTTCCAAAGAGCCATTACAAGCTCTCTTAAATCAATTTCATCTTCATAGTATTGTGCGTTGTTCTGATTTTCGTTCATTGATTGCTCCTTTATCCATATAAAAAGTAAGACTAATACATTATAACAGCAATTAAATCTATATTCAATCAGTAATTTATGCCCTAACCCCATTTTTACGAGACTGTTTATATATTGGACCCCTTAGTTTTTTTGGTCATGTCGTATCCCAATTCATAGTAATGGTTATTGTTAAACTCAAAATTTTTTATAACCTCAAGTCCGAGCTTGCGAGTGTGAGCATCATAGGACCTGTTGTTTACATGATTTATAAACGTAATTAAAATGGGATATCTGTCCTTCATCTGCAATCTTGAAAATTCAAATAAGTTAGGAAGTACTTCAGTCCCCCTGTATGCCTTGTCTATGCATATAGGTCCGTATTGGTACGAATTTTCGGTACTCAATACCATGTTTAAATATGTAGTATCGGGTAAATCACTGATCATATGCTGAAATAACGGCCATGCAGACCAATATTGCCATGATGCTGCCATCGCATAGCCCACCACTTTTTCACCGTCACATGCTATGGCAAGTCCGTTTTCCTTTTCTATAAGCCCCTTGAATTGATCTTCCGAAAATAACGTTGTTACAAAGCCGTGCGGCTTGTCTTCATCACTTATTGTTGATATATGATATTTCTGCTGCAATGATTGTATTTTGTTAATATCCTTAAGCTCAGCATTTCTATATTCCATAGCTACCTGCCTCTCAATTTTTTATCTACTATAATCTACTATACTAATATGATAGTATCATTACGAAATTTTATCAAGCATTTTATATTATCTGCCTCTATTGTACAATTCTATGATACTTTTGTGTCATTTTTTATATTAAAACATAATATAAAGCTAAAGAAGTTAGCTTCGGCTAAATTTTTGAATAATATAATGTTATACAAGGAGACATATTATGAAAGCATTAGCAGATGCCTGTGTGGGAGAAGTTGTAAAGGTAAGAAAAAATGCCGCACAGGATTCATTGAAAGAAAGATTACTCGCCTTAGGACTTACAAACGGCGCCGATATAGAAATATTAAGAAAAGGACCTAAAAACAATCTGACCGTATACAATATACGAGGAGCCATGATCGCACTCAGAAGAGAAGAATCACGGCTGATTGAAATATACTAAAGGGGCGATGACATGGGTTTAACTGCACAATCAATCAAAACAGACGCTATGAAGGACGTCTTTGACATAATAAGGACTGATTCTCAGCATGTAGTAGCCTTGGCCGGAAATCCGAACACCGGAAAAAGCACCGTTTTCAACTATTTAACAGGTCTGAAGCAACACACGGGAAACTGGCCCGGAAAGACGGTTGTTTCTGCAAGAGGAGAATATTCATACAATGATGAAGAATATATAGTTGTGGATCTGCCCGGCTCCTATTCTTTGTTTACATCATCAAGGGATGAGGAAGTTTCCAGAGATTTCATCTGTTATGGAGATTATGACGCCGTAGTCGTAGTTGCAGATGCAACCTGTCTTGAAAGAAACTTAAATTTGGTTTTTCAGATATCCGAAATAACAAACAAGGTTATTCTCTGTATAAATTTAATTGATGAGGCGAGAAAAAAGAACATCAGCATCGATAAACAAGGCTTAGAAAATGAATTAAACATTCCCGTTGTACTAACCGCAGCAAGAAACGGTGAAGGCATGGAAGAACTTAAGAAAAAAATCGAAAAAGCCACATTAAACGAACAGCAAAGAAATACTGCTGAAAATCCACTCTATTTTCAGCAGGACGCTATGTTAAGAGAAAAAATAACACGCACAAATTACGATTATGCTAATAATCTGAAACAAAAATACGTAAAAGAAGATACCGAAAAGCGTAACAGGGACAAAAAAATAGACGACATAATTACGTCAAGAGTCTTTGGCCTGCCTATTATGCTTTTACTGCTGGGGCTGGTGTTCTGGATAACAATACAAGGAGCAAATATTCCGTCTCAGATGTTAGCAAACTTGCTGTTCGGTCTTCAGGACAGATTGTCGGCATTGTTTGTACAATCAGGGGTACCGGCAATATTAAGCAGCATACTTCTTGACGGCATATACAGGACATTGGCATGGGTTATATCGGTTATGCTCCCGCCGATGGCAATATTTTTCCCGTTGTTCACGTTTTTGGAGGATCTGGGATATCTGCCGAGAATTGCATTTAATATGGATCACATGTTTAAAAAAGCATGCGCACACGGCAAGCAGTGTCTCACTATGTGCATGGGCTTCGGATGTAATGCAGCCGGAGTTATAGGCTGCAGAATAATCGATTCTCCGCGGGAAAGAGTCATAGCCATCATAACCAACAATTTTGTGCCCTGTAACGGCCGTTTCCCTACAATAATCGTAGTATCCTCCGCATTCTTTGCTGTTTATTCAAATAAGTATGTAAACAGCCTGATACCGGCATTGTTTATTACGCTCATGGTCTTGCTTGGAATTGCTGTAACCCTGCTCGTTTCATATATATTGTCAAAGACACTTTTAAAGGGAGTACCCTCAACCTTTACCCTTGAGCTTCCGCCATACAGAGTACCAAAAATAGGTCGTCTATTGTATACCTCGGTCGTTGACAGAACCATATTCGTATTGTCGAGAGCAGCCGTAATAGCAGCTCCTGCCGGTGCGGTCACATGGCTTTTAGCCAACATTTATATAGGGGATTTGAGCATATTGTCACATGCTGCTGCTTTCCTGGATCCTGTTGCCCAAATAATAGGTCTCGACGGCATCATACTGATGGCATTCATAATGGGAATACCTGCAAATGAAATAGTGCTGCCTGTTATGCTGATGGCATACCTTTCAACAGGAACACTGACAGATTTTGAAAGCGTGGATTATCTGAGGACAATTCTTACCAATAACGGCTGGACATCACTAACCGCACTCAACGTAATGCTTTTCAGCCTGCTTCACTGGCCATGCTCAACAACATTATGGACCATAAAAAAAGAAACAGGCAGCATCAAATGGACACTGCTGTCCTTCCTGATTCCCACAGCCATAGCATTTACGGTATGCTTTTTTACGGCAAGTATATATAATTTAATCAGATAACCTAAGAATATGATTTGGTGTCTACCTCTTATACTTTAGTAAATATTATAGTGAAATCCTTTTATGGCTCTCACTATAATATTTTACAGAGTTTATTTTTTTCTCTGTTTAAATCGACAATATATCGGTATATATTACATTGTATTTATTACAACTTTATATCGATAACAAAAAGACTACTAATGGAGGAGCAAGATGAAAAAAGACATCTCAAAATTTCAAAGCATAAGCACCGCAGTACTAAAAATAAGTATAATCACATTGATTATAACCGTGGCACTGACATCAATAATTTCCCTTATTTACTTTAACAATATAATAATTGGTATTTCAGAGGATAAGGCATCAGCATCAATGGACATTGTAGAAAAAGAAATAACATCAATTAAAACCGACCTGGGCGAGTATGTGAGCGAAAAAGCAGCGGATGCAAAATTAATAAGCTATGTAAGTTCTAAAAACACAAACATGCTTCAATCATATATAAACAGCTTGAATGAAGCATCTGATTACAACAATATAACAGTAACTGATTTAAGTGGCACTATAATTGCAGGAACGGGTAACGAATATAAACCAGGTGATAATATTTCAAACAACACCATTATAAAATCAGCGCTCAGCGGAAAAGTGCTTTCAGATATAGGAAGGGAGCCTTCAGATTTCTACGGTATAAATGCCGGAGCACCTATTTATCAAAATAATAAATTGCTAGGTGTTTTATCTGTAGGTTTTAAGCTGGAGGATATTAATTTTGTAGATAATATGAAATCTATAATAAATAATGAAATATCAATATTTGAGAATGATGTAAGAATAAGCTCTACAGTAATTCAGGATGGAAAGCGATTAGTCGGAACTAAGCTCGACCCTAAAATATCCGACATAGTAATAACTAATAAAAAGGATTACATAGGTAAAGCAGATGTGTTTGGTGTACCATATATAACAGTGTATAAGCCAACACTTTCATCAGACGGGTCAGTAAAAGGTGTAATTGTTACAGCCAGTGACTATTCTGTTATTGAAAAACAAATATTTAAAGAAGTTGCAATAATAAATATTATTTCAATATTAGCAATCATACTTAGTATATTTATAATGCAAAGATATTTTAGAATAAAACTGAAAAATCCGTTAAACAGTGTGGTTAATGCCGCAAGGGCTATTGAAACCGGAGATATAAGTGAAGATATAATAAGGCAGATTAAAGAAATTAATTCTAATGACGAAATAGGTTCTTTGGCTAAGTCCATGGATGGCGCGGTTGCATCTGTTAATATGCTTGCAACCAGTATAGACGGATATAAGACTGCTTTAACAAACAATGACTTGACATATGCATCAGATACAACAATACATGAAGGTATATATTTAACAATTATTAAAATTGTAGAAACATTGTTTAATGATCTTAAATCAATTTTAAACGAAATTAATCTGGCAGCAGACGGCATCAACTCAGGAGCAGATCATGTTTCCATGGCCGCTCAGATATTGGCACAGGGTTCTACCGAACAGGCAAGCTCTATCGAAGAGTTAGCCGCTACCATGTCAGAGGTAGCATATCAGATTAAAAATGATGCGGAAAGCGCTGCTGATGTGAGCAGATTGTCTGGTGAAACAGGAACCGTTGTACTGCAAGGCAGTAAATACATGAATGAATTAATGAATGCAATGGAAGAAATCAACAATACATCAGACGAAATTGAAAAAATTATTAAAACAATAGATGATATAGCATTTCAAACCAACATATTGGCACTCAATGCGGCTGTTGAAGCTGCAAGGGCAGGTGCTGCCGGCAAAGGATTTTCTGTTGTTGCGGATGAAGTCAGAAATCTTGCATCTAAAAGTGCGGAAGCTGCCAAAAGCACTACCCTGCTGATTGAAAGCTCGGTAAAGGCTATTAATAAGGGAACCTTAATTGCAAGAGAAACCGAATCTGTACTAAAAAGCGTTGTGGAAAAAACCAATAAATCCAATTCATTGATAAATGATATTTCAGAAGCTTCACAAAAGCAAAGCGATAATGTTTATCAAGTCAACACAGGTGTTGACCAGATATCGAGTGTTATACAGTCTAACTCGGCAACCGCGGAGCAGATAGCCGCATCAAGTGAAGAACTGTCAGGGCAGGCTTTCTCATTGAAGCAAATGGTAGGAAAATATACATTGTAATACAATCAAAGGATATGTAGTTAAGCATCTATAAAACAGAACCAATTGACTGAAGAATCACTCAATTGGTTCTGTTCATTACTGTTAACCTAAAACTCTAATCAGGCAGACTGTCCTTTATATACGTCCTTGTTATCGATGTTTCGGAATTGAGCAGATCCTTAACAGTACCGGCAAACAATACATTACCTCCTGACATTCCGCCTCCGGGTCCCAGCTCTATTATATAATCCGCATCCTTCATGACCTCAAGGCTGTGTTCAACAAGAAACAGGCTGTTGCCTTCATCCACAAGCTTATTGAAAAGCTCCATGAGCTTTCTTACGTCATCCAAGTGCAGACCATCTGTAGGCTCATCAATTATATAGACAGCTCCCTTTTCATTTAACCGGCTTGCAAGCTTTACTCTCTGCAGCTCACCGCCGGACAATGTTGTCATGGACTGGTTGAGATGAAGATATCCAAGTCCGACCTTCTCAAGTGATTCCAGCTTATCCACAAAGCTCTCACCCTTGAAAAATTCTATAGCTTCGTCCACGGAAAGATCCATTACCCCGGCAATACTTTTATTGCGATACTTGTATTTCAGCACATCCTGTGAAAATCTTTTGCCGTGACAAACGTCACACACAGTTTCTATGGTATCC
>JAFACY010000153.1 GCA_023425285.1 Bacillota bacterium | reverse complement strand
TCATTCTCCCGGCTGCTGTCTGGAGCACACTCGTCACTGTTACCACAACCGAATCACCTATACACTTTTTGCCGCCTTCCACTACTATCATAGTTCCGTCATCAAGATATGCAAGCCCTTGACCCGACTCCTTGCCATCCTTGACAACCATAACATTCATTTCTTCTCCCGGAAGTACAACAGGCTTCACTGCGTTTGCCAGTTCATTTATATTTAAAACTTCAACTCCCTGGAATTCCGCCACCTTGTTCAGATTGAAATCATTTGTAAGCACTTTGCCGCCAAGCTCCTTTGCAAGCTTCAGAAGCTTCACATCAACCTCAATGTTATCTCCGTAATCCTTGGACTCAATAACGACATGCACATCATCATCCTTTTGAAGAATGTTTAAGATATCTAAACCTCTTCTGCCTCGGTTTCTTTTTAAGCTGTCGGATGAGTCAGCTATATGTCTCAATTCCTTCAGAACAAACTCAGGGATAACCAGCGTGCCTTCTACGAAACCGGTTTTGCATATGTCGGAAATTCTCCCGTCAATAATTACACTTGTATCAAGAATTTTAGGCGATATAACTTCTTTTTTAGAACCCTTATCCTGCTTTTTAACCGCAGAAGCTGCTTTTTTTAAATTAATCTGCGGCCATGGTACATCATCTTTTTTCCCTGTGGATATTTTAATTCCCAGATATCCGAACATTAAATATGACAAAATCGAAACAATAGTGCCCACATATTTGATATCTGAAAACGGCTGACTGATCAGAGCTGCAATTATAAATCCAACTATTAACCCAATTGCTCCCCAGATAATATCCATTATGGAGAATTTCAGCAATTCTCTTTCAAAAGTCCCTACTATACTAAGTCCGACCTTTTTAATTTTCGAAGAAAAAAGAAAAAATATGATTCCAAATGCTATACTTATACCTAAAATTATTAATACCTTCTGCAAATCCGTAAAATTAAGAAGTCCGTTTTGATTCAGCAATAATCCTATAAATGCGCCAAATGACGCCCCCACAACGGTGATTACTGCTTTGACTATTCTATCTATCATATCCTCACCTCCTTTTAAGTATACCCATTATTTGTTATATTATTAAATGTAACACATTTTTTATGTTTTGGCTATACTATTTTTCTTAAATTATATATGGTTATTATTAATATTTCCTTAACTTTGCAACAAAAAAGAAATATGCACTAAAGCACATTGTCATCCTGTGTTAGTGCATCTTCATTTATAATATTGTCCAAATAATCAGAAATACCCTTGCCATCCTTATCAGTTGAAAGAGCTATTTCGCTAATCAGCATCTGCTTAGCACTTACAAGCATTTTTTTCTCACCGGTTGACAATCCCTTTTCTCTGTCTCTGTATGTTAAATCTCTGACCACCTGAGCTACCGCAAATATATCTCCCGTCTTCATTTTCACCAGGTTATCGCGATATCTTTTATTCCAGTTTGAATCGTTCAATACAGCAGCTTGCTTTAAAATATCATATACCTTTTCAACTGTTTCTTTGTCTATAATATTTCTGAGCCCTATATTATTAACGTTGTCCACCGGTATCATTAATTTCATTTCACCGATAGGCATCTTAAGTACATAGTAACTTTTGATTTCACCCAGTATTTCTTTTGACTCCATTGTTTCTATAACGCCGGCTCCGTGCATTGGATATACTACTTTGTCGCCTAATTTAAACATAAAAATACCTCCTGAACTATAGTATACACCATTTACACAGATATGTCAAATCGATTATTATACCCCGTTGTCCACATTATGTCAATATAAAAATGTAAAATTTTTTGCATTTTTTTCAGTTGTCCGATGATTTGTCATCCCGAGTGAAGCGAGGGATCTCAGCACTTCAAATTCTGAGATTCCCCACTTACATTTACAGCATTTCTTTACATGCTCTTACTATGTTTTCTGCGGTCAGGTTGTATTTTTCAAGCAAATCCTTCGGCTTGCCGGACTCTCCGAACGTGTCCATTACGCCCACTCTTTTAACCTTGACAGGATATGTTTCTGCCAGAACCTCTAAAACAGCACTGCCAAGACCGCCTATGATGCTGTGCTCTTCTGCTGTGACTATTTTCTTAGTTTCCATAGCCGCCTTGATAATAATTTCCGCATCTATGGGTTTAATGGTATGAATGTTGATTACTCTTGCATCCACGCCTTCCTCAGACAATTTTTTCGCTGCCTTTAAGGCTTCCTGAACCATCAGTCCGGTAGCGATTATTGTTATATCATTACCTTTTTTCAGCTCAACGCCCTTTCCCCATTCAAATTTATATGAATCGTCGTAAACATCTTCAACTGCCATTCTTCCGAGTCTGATATAGACAGGTCCCACATATTGTGCGGCACTCAATACAGCCTGTTCTGCTTCCGTGGCATCGGCAGGACTGATAACCGTCATGTTCGGTATGCTTCTCATGAGGCTTATATCCTCTATTGCCTGGTGTGAACCGCCGTCCTCTCCTACGGTTAAGCCGGCGTGAGTAGCCGCAACCTTAACGTTCAGATTAGGATATGCCACTGTGTTTCTTATAATTTCAAACGCTCTTCCCGCAGCAAACATAGCAAATGTGCTTGCAAACGGAATTTTACCTGCCAGCGACATGCCTGCCGCCGTACCTATGAGATTCTGTTCCGCTATACCCACGTTGAAAAATCTTTCGGGACTGACCTTTTTAAATTCAGAGGTCTTGGTAGAGCCGGACAAATCCGCATCCAGAACCACTATGTCAGGATTGCTTGCAGCCAGTTTTTTCAACGCATCGCCGTATGCTTCTCTCGTTGCCTTCGCCATTAATTGTCACCTCCCAATTCTTCCATTGCCATACAATATTCATCATCATTCGGAGCTTTGCCGTGCCATCCGGCCTTGTCCTCCATAAATGAGCAGCCTCTGCCCTTTGTTGTTTTGGCAATAATCAGTACAGGCTTTTCCTTTATTGTCTTTCTTTCCTCAAATGCTTTCTCAAGCGAAGAAAAATCATGACCGTCAGCATGGATAACGTGCCATCCGAAGCCCTCAAACTTTTTATCTATGGGCTCCACGCTCATAACATCTTCATTTTTGCCGTCTATCTGCAGACCGTTGTGATCCATTACAGCCGTCAGATTATCCAGCTTATAGTGACTGGCAAGCATTGCTGCTTCCCAGATCATGCCTTCCTGTATCTCACCGTCTCCCAATAATGCAAACACTCTGTTTTGTCTTTTGTCAAGCTTGAAAGCAAGAGCCATGCCGTTTGCAATGGACAGTCCCTGTCCCAGGGAGCCTGTCGAAGCCTCAACACCCTTTAATTTTTTCATGTCGGGATGTCCCTGAAGCTTTGAATCAACCTGTCTCAATGTATTCATTAAATCCTTGCTTATAAAACCCTTTTCCATCAACGCAGCATACAGTACCGGAGCACCGTGACCCTTTGACAATACAAAGCGGTCTCTGTCCTCATCGTCAATGCCCTTTATATTCATTTCCTTAAAATATAAATAAGTTAAAATTTCAACCGCAGATAATGATCCGCCGGGATGTCCCGAATTTGCCGCATGAATCATAGTCAAAATATTCTTTCGCATATTTTTTGCTATGACACTTAATTC
>JAFACY010000143.1 GCA_023425285.1 Bacillota bacterium | reverse complement strand
GCCCTGCTCATTTTTTTAAAATTTGGTCGACAGGGCTTTGGTGGTTGTTTTTTGTCTTTTGAGAAATAAATCAAAAATATATGTTTTTTATTTCATTTCCCTCTTGACATCACACCGCTGGACTTCCTTTTTAGTTTTAATAAAATAAAACCTCTTCTGAAAAACAGAAGAGGACGGTACCTTCAACTATCTTTCAGTAGGACTATAAAGTCATAACTGTCGGAATTAGCACCTTGCAATAATGCTGGTTGCCGGGCTTCACAGGGCCGATCCCTCCACCTCTCTTGATAGCTTTTATTCAATTTTATTCTTCAAAATATTGAAAAAGTCTCTTTCGTATGAAAGAGACAAGTGTATATACTTATACAAAATACTCTTTCATCTTTCAGTACTGTGTACTGCTGGAATTAACACCGTTGCATTCAAATGAGAATGCCGGTTGTCGGGTTTCATAGGGCCAGTCCCTCTGCCTCTCTTGATAAAAGTTTATTATTATTCAGATTAGGTTTATTTTTATCATTCTACTAACTTATTTTTTGTTTGTCAACACTCTTTTTATATTTTAATAAATAAAAAAGTAAATTTAAAAATATGAAAAAAGAACTTGACAAATGATAATAGAGAATTTACAATGTACCAAATATTAAATACTTTACATATCTGAATAGTATGTATTAAATTGTGAAAGTGAGAGGATGACTATGAAATATAATATTAGCGATTTTTCAGATGAACGTTCTTGGCGATTTACATATGATCGTCCGGTTATAGGACTAGACTTGGGTTCGCGTGCATCAAAAGGTGTATTGCTTACAGAGAATTTCATATTTACAAAAAATATACCCACCGGACTTTACATGCAGGAAACAGCGGATGAGCTTATTGGTAAATTACTTGAGCTTGCAGATATGAAGCGCAGGGATATTGGGTTCATCACGAGTACAGGATATGGACGAATTGTGCTTTCTTTTGAAGATGTTCCGTTCAGTGTGGTTACAGAAATATCCTGTCATGCCATGGGAGCTCATGCTTTGTATCCGGAGACACGCACAATTATTGATATTGGGGGTCAGGATTCCAAGGCGATTAAGGTAGACAAGGAAACCGGTAAGGTTTTAGATTTTGTTATGAATGACAAGTGTGCTGCCGGTACAGGACGATTTCTCGAAAAGGCAGCAGTGCTGCTGGGGATTACATTGGAGGAAATGGGAACAATGGCATTAAATGCAACCAATCCGGCTAACATAAGCAGTCAGTGCGTGGTCTTTGCAGAATCTGAAATGATTTCTTTAAGAGCCAAAGGCGCAAAGGCAAACGACGGGGATGCTGTAACTAATATTGCTGCGGGGATTCATTATTCGGCAGCTCGTCGTGTTAGCAATCTTTTGGGTCGGGTTGGTAATGAACCGGCACTCATATTCACCGGAGGCGTATCCAACAACCCTGGTATGCGTCATGTGCTGGAAGAACTCATTGGAAGTACATTTACCACGACAGAATTTGACATGATTTATGCCGGTGCACTTGGCGCTGCCATATATGCGACGCAACAAGCAAAGAATGAACCGACAGCTGAAGCAGATTTGTCGGATAAACAGCCTGAAATCACAGAACATATACAGCAATTAATTGAGCGGGAACAGGAAGCCTTCATTGACAAATCAGACGGGCGTAAGAAAATAGGTTATTTATGTGCATATACACCTCAGGAAATACTTAATGCCGCCGGAGTAGGACACTCAAGAATATTTAAAGCAGGAGATCATGAGACGGTTGCAGCCGGAGAACTTTATACTCAAAGTGTTTTTTGTGATTTTACTAAAAGCTGTATCGGTGGATTTGTCCAAGGTGATCCTTTTTATAAAGCTATAGATAAACTTTATAATTTTCATACATGTGCTTCTATGAAAAGAGCAACCGAATTGATTGAAGAATTTGTTCCCACTAAGCTTTTAAATTTACCGAAGATTCGTGATCAGGAGTCTTCACGTCAATTCTTTCGTGAGGAAATCCACGAGTTCAAAAAGGACTTATCGGAGCTGATTGGTAATGAAATTTCCGACAGCGATATTCACCGACAGATTATTGCTTACAATAAGGTTCGTAAGCTCATAAAAAATATTTCTGAATTGCGTAAAAGGGACAATCCGCCAATTTCCGGCAAGGAATTTATTGAACTGACAAAAGCATTTTATTATGTTCCGCCTGAAAAACTTATCGGAATTTATACGGAACTCTATAATAAGCTTTCTGCAGTCAACGACACAGGGGCACGTCCTCTGCGCATTATGATCAGCGGAAGTATTGCAGCTGACGGTGATCGTAGAATTCTTGATATTCTTGAGGATGAAATGAAGGTTAAGGTAGTGGTTGAGGATCACTGCACAGGGTTGAAGCCATTCTGCAATACAATTGATGAAACGGGAGATCCGTTATTGGCATTGGCTAACGGATATTTGGATCAGGCTCCTTGTGCGCGTATGAAAACATTGGAGGACAATGTTAACTTTGCCGGTCAACTGGCTCAGGAATATAGTGTGGACGGTGTGCTGTATATTTACCTTAAATTCTGCTCATGCTATGGAATTACAAAAAAACCGTTTATAGATCATTTTCAGGAGCTTAATATACCTGTATTGGATCTTTCCGGTGATTATTCAAACAGTGATCATGGACAAATCAAAACACGTATTGAAGCATTCATTGAAATGATTCAGTCGAAAAGGAGTGAAAGTAATGAATACATTACAGTATGATAAGCTGTCAAGTGATAATAAATACAGCATACAGAAACAACTGCCAAAATCAATTGAAGAGCTTCAAGCTCTTAAAGAATCATTTAATCTTACCGCTATAGAAAAGCAGATTGGGAATGGTAAAAAGGCGATTTGGGGAGGTCTTTCCTGGGAAGCCCCTCTCATCTACGCATGCGATATCATACCGGTAGGAATTGCAGAATTGTGGCGCAATGATAGTTACGCTGCAGAAAGTGTTGCAGAAAGTTATTTTCAGATTCCCGGTGAGTTTTGCTCTATGATTAAAGCAATGTCAGGGCGCCTGCATTTACGGGCACCTGATCCAATAAACAAAATTATTTATTTCGGCTCAACATGCGAACCTATTTCAGCAGTATTTGAACTAGCCAAGAAAGATAATTATGATGTTTTTTGTCTTGAGAATGTTACGGCTTTCAGAACCGAAGACAAACGACCGGAAGTAAT
>JAFACY010000114.1 GCA_023425285.1 Bacillota bacterium | reverse complement strand
ACATTCTGAATCACATTCAAAAGGAAGAGCAGCAGCACGGCGAAACATTGTATCAATATATGGCAAGCAAAGGAATGTATCAGGCACAATAAGGCAAAAAAGTGGTTCAGCGCATAAGCTGAACCACTTTTTTCTTAAATAAAAATATATTGTACCAAAACCATATACACCACGGTTCCGGCTCCTATGCTGAGGAGAGTATTTTCCTTCCATATGTGGAGTGCGGCAATTATTAATATGGATATTGCTTCCGGAAGACCGTGTGGTGATGTGCCGAAATTGATATCCTTGAGACAATATACTACCAATATGCCTATGGCGGCATAAGGCAGAACCTTGCCTAAATAGCTTATATACGGGCTTTCACTTCTGTTGGAAAACAGAATAAACGGCAGAAATCTCGTGGATGCGGTTGCCAGTGCAGCTACGATCAATATGGTAAAAGCCTGAGATGTTGTCAGAACCATTTACACGTCCTCCTCTATTTTATTCTTCATAACTGTAAGCAGTATCATAATCATAATCATCGAAGGAATTATGAAATTTGACGAACCAAAAATAATCAGACACACAACCGAGCTCAGAACTCCGATAACAGCAGGACTGTGCTTCTTCTGGCTTTTCCATTGGCTTATGAATATAACTACAAACAATGCCGTCAGGGCAAAATCAAGACCCTTGGTGTTAAAGGACAGCACATTGCCCATAAGTCCGCCCATGGCTGTTCCAAAAGCCCAGTAAATATAATCAAGCAGTGCAATAAAAAACATGAAATAAGCCTTATCTGTACCTTCTTTGGGCTCTGCCGCACACAGCACGGAAAATGTTTCATCACTCATCATATATATAATAAACGGCTTCAGTCTTCCTGTTCCCTTTAATTTATTCATGAGAGACAGACCATAAAATATGTGTCTTGCATTTACCATCAGAGTCAAGGCAAAAGCATATATGGGATTAAACAAGGATGTAAAAAATGTAATGGCAACGTATTGTGCCGAGCCGGCATATACTATCAGGCTCATGAGCAGTGACCATATTACTCCGTAGCCCTTACTGCTCATTATCATGCCATAAGCAGCCCCTAAAAATATATACGCAGGCATAATAGGAATAGTGTGAGGAAACGCCTCTAACAATGCCTTTTTCTTTTCCGTCAAAATTAACTCCCCCTAAACAATTCATTTGAATCATTCTATATGAACAAATGAATTATTTCAAGAAAAAAAATACCTAAATAACTTTAAGTATTTTTTAATATGTTTATGATTTTTTTTCTTCGTCGTCATTGTTACTCGTATCAATTTTCATTTCTTCGGTAACTTTATTTGCTTGCTTTTTGAAATTTCCAAAGGCATCTCCCAAGGACTTGCCTATTTCAGGAAGTTTAGCAGGACCAAATATAATAAGCGCGATAACTAAAATTAAAACGAGCTCCATAGGACCAAGTCTTCCCATGTCTTACCTCCGTTTAACATAAATTCAACAATGGAATATCTAATGAATGGAATACCAAATAAAAGGGGATTTCTCCCCTGTTTATTTTTTAAGCAAAATGAGCGTTTAAAAGCTCAACCATCTTTTTAGTAACGTCCCCTGTTACGCCTGCACAACGAGTTTTTCTTTCATCGCTTCCATATGCAAAGCCTGTTTTTTCCATAAATTTACCTACAGAATCAGCGCATAAAATTGAATCTGCAACTGTTGTATCCAGCTTCATATCCGGTTGATACATCGGAAATGCTGCTGTTTTATACCAGTTTTCTAATTCAACCAGTATTTTTTTTGAATCATCAGGCTCACAGACTGTTCCTATACATACTGCCGCAACGCCTAATGCTCCGCATAATGCTGCTTGCTGATATCCACCGCCTGCACTTACAAATGCCGGTACAGGAAATTGGTTGTATGGATATCCAACTTCTTGCGCTAATGTACCGAAGAAACCTTCGGCTACACCGGCGCCTCAGCCACCCTTTTCTTTATATCCTTTGTAAGCTGCTGCCTCTACTTTGGCAGGATCGAGTTTCTTATACGGAAATGGGTATGCAGGTGCTTGTGATGTATCTACTGCAGTTGCTGCTGGCGCTTGCTCAGTACATCCTGTAAGCAATCCTCCTAAAGAACCTACTACTGCTACACTTGCTGCGGTGTAGCCCATTCCTTTAAGAAAATCCTTTCTTGAAATCTGTTTGTTTTCTGACATGTTTCATTCTCCTAATATAAATTTAATGTAATAAGAAAAACTTTTACATGTCCGTATTATACTACTTGTCTCATTATTGTTCAAGCATATTTTAGTATGCTAGAATGTAATTTGTTGAAATTTAAACAAAAACCACAACATACCATTTTTAACCATAATGTATTTTATGGCAGGAAACAGTTTTCATTATTAAAAAAGTAACAACCTCTAAATTGGTTTTTTGTTTAATTTTTTTATTATACCCTCAAAATTTATTTCCATTATAAGCAGGCTCAGAATCATCAGTACGGCACCGACGTATGATTTAAATGTCAGAACATCATCAGCAAAAATGTATGCTATAAGTCCGGCAAAAACCATTTCAAGAGAATATATAACCCCTACATGGGATGCGCTCGTATACTGCTGGGCTATTGTCTGCACTACAAATGCAACTCCCGTACAAAATATCGCCAGAAACAATACCGTAGTCCATATTCTTGGTGTTGTGGGCAAATGTGGCTTTTCAAATATGAATGCAAGAACTAAATTGAGTACTCCCGTAACTGCCAATTGAAAAATCCCAAGCTGCAATGGATTGACTTCTTCTTTCTGAACTGCTCTCTCGGTTACTAACAGATCAATAGCATACACTACGGCACACATAATCGACAGCATATCTCCGAGCAGGTTATCATAGTTGACAGAAAAATTATCCTTCAGCGTCAATAATGCAATTCCGGTAACGCTCATCATTATTACCAGTACAAGCTTTTTCTCGGGGGCCTTTCTGTATACCACACTGGATAAAATGGGAGTGAAAACAACCGACAGCCCGCATAAAAAGCCTGTGTTTGATAATGTTGTGTATTGAATGCCAAAGGTTGCGCCTATGTATACGAACACGAGAAGCACTCCTATAATAATGCTGTATTTTAATGTTTCCTTTGAAACATTTTTTAACTTGCTGTGAAAAAAAGCCGCTACAACGGCAAATGCAATCAGAAATCTGTTTGCATTCAATGTAAATGAACCCATATCCTCCAGGCTTATATCCACCATCAGGTATGATACGCCCCAGCCTAATGTAACCAACAGCAGCATCATATCCGCTTTCATCTGTTTTGTCATAAAATACCCCCTGTTTCAATCTAAAGCAATTATACATCAGCCAAAATTAAAATGCTATAAATTTTAATATGACATATAATTTATTATATCAGGAGGTATTTTCGTGAATCGCAAAAATATAGTAATTTATAATGTTTTAATTTTGTTCAATTTATATTTTTTTATAGCAGTATGCTTTTCTGTAATCTATATAGTCCTGACCATGCTTAAGCTTGGTCACATCGTGGATCATTATGCCTCTGCCGCACATCAGAACCAATTTATAGACTTAGTCAGCCGTTCTCTTTATTTCAGCTATATAACACTGTTTGCCGTCGGATACGGAGATATGACCCCCTTAGGACTCTCCAAGGCAGTGTCTATGATACAGGCATTTGTGGGCTTTATCCTGCCCTATGCCATAATGCTGAAATATCTTATTTATAAGCCGAGATTTTTAAAGCATCACAGTAAAAAGTAGTATTAACTCACTATCTGATAATAGGTTCTTGCGGTTAAGAAGTATACGATTAGATAGAACAGGGCAAACACGGCTATTGTTGCCGCTGTACATGCAGCAAATAAAATTACATTCGTCATGCCAAATACCAACAGTAATTTTGTAATTACCTTAAATGCAAATGCAATGTGTATAATTGCCGCTATCAGCGGTAAAAAGAATACAGTCAGCACCTGACTTTTTATTGCTTTTTTTATTTCGCTGCGGCTCATACCAACCTTTTGCATAATATTGAATCTTTCCTTATCATCGTAGCCTTCCGCCACCTGCTTGTAGTATATTATGAGAACCGTTGCCATTATGAACAGTATACCTAAAAATATACCCAGGAAAAACAGACCTCCGTACATTGTATAGAAATCCGTTCTCGAAAGCTCTGCTCCTTCAACATACGCAATAAGATTTGCCGCATCCAATGCAGCATTTATATTGTTTATCAGCTTTAACTGAACTTCCCTTTCTTCTTCAATATCAAAGCCGTAATAGTATGAAAGGTCTCTGATGTCATCGCTGTTATTATCAATATAGCTGCCTATATCTTTTATTGTATCTTCATCGTTTACCACCAAAAGGTAGCTGTTTGTAATCCTGGTTCTGCTTGTGTCTCCGTAAAATTTCAAAGAATTCAGATACTCCTTTACGTCCAGACTGTATCCGTTAATATTCAGCTCATTACCTTGTAAATGTCCCGAAAATACATATACAAGAACTTCATTGCTGTCTAATTTTACATTTGTATTTTCCAGTCTGTTGTATTCATCCAAAGCCATAAATTCCAACTCCGATACATTTTCAGTTGAATTGACGTATCCATCCGGCATATTGAAGGCAGAGCCATCCTGCATTGCCACGAAGCCTATGGAGCGATAATGAACCGTATTTTTTTCGGTAACACCAAGCTCACGCACCTGCTGCTCTATGACCGAATCTATTTTCTTAACTTCCTCATATGAACCGTCCAGGCTTTTAACAATAACATTCTGCGGATATCTGCTCGATAAAATATCCTCCATACCCATGTACAGCGATACTGTTGATGAAATAATTACAATGACCATCGTTGATAAAATACATATGTTAGCCAGACCTGCGGCATTTTGCTTCATGCGGTATATCATGCCTGAAACAGAAATGAAGTGATTTGCCTTGTAGTAATATTCTTTATTCATTCTCAAGCGCTTCAGTGCTGCGATGCTGCCTGCCGTGAACAGACAATATGTGCCGGCTATAACCAGAAGCACGGCTGTAAAAAACATGTTTACAGCAGACAGAGGTGATTCTGTAACGACAGCTATATAGTATCCCGCTCCTAAGCACAATGCACCGATTATTGTCAACAGCCACTTGGTTTTCGGCTCCTTTTCACCCACATTTCCTCCCTTCAGCAATTGAACGGGATTGGACAGATGCACCTGAGTGATGTTGAACAACAAGTTTATCGCATTGATCGTACCAAATATACCCAGTGTATCTGATATCGCTGTGATTGATATCTCAAATCCAAATACTGCATCAAACTGTATGAGCTTAAAAAGAATCAATATGATGAGCTTGCTGAACAATATCCCCGACAATATGCCTGCAGCAATTGTAATTACAGAGATGATCAGCACCTCATAAAACATTATTCTGGATATATGCTTTTTTTCCATACCCAGTATGTTAAAAAGACCAAATTCCTTTTTTCGCTTTTTAATAAGAAAGCTGTTTGTATAAAATAAAAAAATCAATGAAAATATTGCAATTACAAAGGAACCAAACGCCATTACCTCTTTCAGGGAGGAACTGTCATGTACTATCCCTATAGTTTTCGATATTGTCAGAAAACGCATATTATAAAACATCATGACAGTACCTATACATGTGAGCATGTATGGAATATAGGTTTTTGAATTTTTCTTAATATTGTTTACAGCCAGCCTTGGATAAAAAAATTTATTCATTTCTTTCACCACCTGTAGCAATCACGGTAAGTGTATCTGAAATCTTCTGATACAGAGCTTCATTTGTCATGGAAGCCTTGTAAAGCTGATGATAAAGCTGACCATCCTTTATGAACAGC
>JAFACY010000141.1 GCA_023425285.1 Bacillota bacterium | reverse complement strand
TATGTGGACTTGCCAGACTTCGCTCGTCCCAGGACTAAGTTTAAACTCATTGTCTCCTCCTTGTAACTATTAAATAGCAATAGACTTTTCAATTGCTGATCTATTGCTATTTCATCACTAATCTATTGCTATTCCATTGTCTTATACAGATTCCTGTTGTCCAGCAGCCATATTTTATCCGTGAACTGTCCCGGCTCTACGCCCTCCAGACTATGCTCAAAATCAAACATCCTCGCATCGATTATATCCAGAAAATGCAGAAGCTCCGCTTCGGGTGTCATGGGCTTTTTAGGATTTCCGAATTCCGGTTCATAGTGGTGCGACAGAACCATGTGCTGCAAAACAATACTTTTCTCTCTGTCGATACCTATTTTTTCTCCCTCAACCTCAATTTCCTTTATCCCCTGAATTATATGACCTAACAGCTTTCCTTCCATTGTGTAATCGGATACAACACCGTAGGTGTCCGCTTCCATTTCAAGAATCTTGCATATATCATGAAGCAGCACTCCGGCATATACATAATCCATATTTATGAAATCATACACCTGACCAAGCTTTTCTCCGGCTTGCAGCATGCGAAGCATGTGGTACAGAAGCCCTCCAAGGTACGAATGATGATTTTTCTTTGCTGCGGGATAATAGAAAAGCTTATCCGCATATTTATTTATTATGGTGTCCACCAGTAACCGGATTTCACCATCCTTTATTTTTTTGATATACCCCTTTATGGAGCTCATCATTTCTTCGTTTTCAATGGGAGCTGACGGTATCAGCTCGGATGTCTTTATATCATCCTCCGGCAGCCTTCCCCTGATTTTATTTACCTTAAGCTGTCTGGTACCGTTCCATTCCAGCACCTCTCCGCGAACCTTTACTATTGAGCTGCTGTTTACTATATCTTCAACATCCTTGGTATAATCCCATATTTTCGCATTTATCGAACCTGTCTTATCCACTAATTCTATATCTATGTATTGCTTGCCGTTGGTAGTCTTTTTTACATCAAAGCTCTTGATGAGATAAAAGCCCTCAGGCTTTTCTCCCGGCTTCAGCTCAGAAATATTTTTATTTGTTTTAGACATACTTTTCATCTGCTCTCTTGCTTTATCATTTAACAAATCGCCTATGCTTGCCTGACCCATATATTTTGCCTCTCTTTGCTTTTAGTATAATCATTATAGCATAATAAATAAATAAGTGAAATAAAAAAGTCACTCTCACAAAAGTAAGAATGACTTCTTTTTATATTTTCTTCTTCCAATATTTTTTAAGCCTGAGCAATAATATTATGAATATAATTGCTGCGGGTATAACGATCGGGGCTGCTGAAGCAATGTTTACAATGAAATTTCCGAAGCCTCGCACAATTGAATTAACTGTGCTTATGAAGCCTTCCTTGGATCTTTCCATGATACCTTTGTCACTTTTTATTGAAAAGTTTACTTCTTTCACTTCTTCAACTTCCAGATTTATAGTGGACATTGCCGCTCTGTCGTTGATGTCAGCCAAACTTATATTTAAAGCATCAATTTCTGTCCTTATTCTTCTGAGCTCATTTTCTATCTGAAGCATTTCTTCTACAGTCTGAGCCTTTTCAAATAAATCTCTTAAATGCTGCTCCTGAATTTCAAGATTTTTAACCCTGTTGTCCTTTTCGTAATATTCCTTTGTCACGTCGTTTTCATTCAGATTTTTACGTCTGACATCGGTGTATGTTTCCAAGTAGCTTATCAGTTCATAGAAGCTGTCCTGAGGAACTCTCAGTCTCAGGTTGCCGTACATAAGCTTATTGTTGTCATAAACCTGATAGACCTCGGTGCTGTTGTTTTCTATAAAACCGCCTATGGAGCTTATTTTTTCTTCCAGAGAATTAAGAAATGCAGCATAATCCTTTGTCTGTGCATAGACAGTACCTGATTTGATGATTTTCATTTCACGTGCGTCCAGAGCCATGGTACTCATCTGGTTCATACTCATCATTTTATTGCGCTCACCATTATTCTGGTCTGCCAATTCCTCTTCTGCACCGGCAGCGGGAGTTTCCGCCATTGGAGCCATCGGAGGTGCAGCCTGTGACTTAGCATCGTACACCATATTATCTTCCGTAGCTTTCATACCGCCTGACAGATTAAGGTTATTCAATGCAGCCACAGTGAAAACCAAAACCAACGCTGCCGCAAGGCTGCCGTATTTCAACCATCCGTACTTGCTTTTTATTCTTTTGGGTTTATTGCTTTCTATAACTGACTCATCTTTAAAAACAGTAATTTTAGAATTCAAAAGCTTTTCATGCAGTCTCTTACAATATCCTGCAGGTGGCTCCTCATCAGGCAGATCATTCAATGCCTTGATGATCAATTTATATTCTTCAAACTCATTTTTACATTCATCACAATTTTCTATATGCTCTTCAATCAAGAGCTTTTCATCCTCATCTATTTCATTATCTATATATGAGAATAATAAATTTCTTACTTCATCACAATTCATTTTGTCACCACCTATCATTGAATTCTTAGTTCATTTTCCAGTATTTCTTTTAAGCTTTTTCTTGCTCTGTTCAATCTTGATTTTACAGTTCCTAAATTGCAGGTTAAAATTTCTGCTATTTCACTGTAAGAAAATCCCTGTATATCTCTCAAAATAATAATCGTTTTATAATCATCCTCTAATTTATTTACAGCATCATTTATTAGTTTACTGTCGAAATTCTTTTCAACCAATATGTCCGGATTGTTAGAATCATCTGCAATTTCTCTGTGCATCTGGACATTTCCGCCCAGGTCTATCGTTTCATCAATGGAAACAACGTTAAGGTTTTTCTTCCTTTTAAAATCTATACATGTATTTACAACTATTCTGTACATCCAAACCTTGAAGGTTGACTGCATGTTAAAATTATGAATATTTTTGAAAACCTTAATCAAGGCCTCCTGAGAAGCATCCTCTGCATCCTCCACATTCCTGAGCACCCTCAGCGCTATATTGTATGCAATTTTTTTGTAATCCCTTATAAGCTCTTCAAATGCATCCACATCTCCCTGCCGGCTTCGTTCAATCAATGATAGTTCATTGCTTTGCATTGTTTCACCCCGTTCGGTTATTATATATGACGTTAATTTTTTTTATTTGTTCCTTAAATTTTATTATATTTACTTTTTTATAAAAATATGTACCTGGTAATTATATCATTTGCATGATTTTATGGCAAATAAAAAAACGTTTCGTATCTGATAAAATACAAAACGCCGATTATTTAAAATTTTATTTCCCCTGCTGAGCTTTCACACACCTCTATAATTGTTCCGTCAATTATTAATTCTTCACATTTATTTATATCCTCATAGAGGGCTCTGTCTTCTGTCAACATGGGAACATATTCTCTGAGCTTGTTGTAGACAGGCGATGTTCCTTCTCCCAATCCCTTGTTCGTCCTCAGATCTATTCCCTGACAAGCGCACATTATTTCCATCGCAAGCACTCTTCTTACATTTTCCATTATTTCCTTTGCTTTTCTTGCAGCTATGGTTCCCATGGAAACATGATCCTCCTGATTTGCGGATGAAGGTATGCTGTCAACAGATGCAGGATGTGCCAGAACCTTGTTCTCGGAAACCAATGCCGCCGCAGAATATTGAACAATCATAAAGCCTGAATTTAAACCGCCGTGTTCAACCAGAAATGCGGGCAGTCCGCTAAGTGCCGGATTTACCAGTCTTTCCAGTCTCCTTTCGGAAATATTTGCAAGCTCTGCTAGAGCGATACCCAAGAAGTCAAAGCTCAATGCCATCGGCTGTCCGTGGAAATTTCCTCCCGATATTCCTTCTCTTGTTTCGGGGAATATAATCGGATTGTCCGTAACCGAATTTATTTCTATTTCAATTTTCTCTTTTACATAATTTATAGCGTCCTTGCTGGCTCCGTGAACCTGCGGTGTGCATCTCAGGGAGTATGCGTCCTGTACTCTTATTTCGCCCTGTTTCGTAGTCATCTTGCTGCCGTCTAACAATTGAAGAAGTATTTTGGCAGTATCCATCTGTCCCTTATGTGGTCTGACTTCATGAACCTTATGATCCAATGCATCGATAACACCGTTATGTGCCTCGAAGCTTAAAGCTGCTGCGATGTCTGAAGCTTTTACTAAATTGATTGCATCGTAAATTGTCAGACAGCCCACGGAAGTCATTACCTGAGTTCCGTTAATCAGTGCAAGCCCTTACTTGGAGGTGAGCGTAATGACAGGTATGCCGGCTGCTTTCATAGCTTCCGCACCATTCATAACTTTACCCTTATATTCTGCCAGACCTAAACCGATCATAGGAAGAACCATATGTGATAATGGGGCCAAGTCACCGCTTGCACCCAGTGATCCTTTTTGCGGAACTATCGGATGAACACCTTTGTTAAGCATGTCAATCATAGTCTGCATGGTTTCAGGCTTCACGCCCGAATATCCCTTTGCCAGATTATTTATTCTTAAAAGGATTATTCCTCTTACTACTTCTGTTTCAAAGGGATTGCCTGCTCCCACAGCATGAGTGATTATTAAATTTTTCTGTAAAAGCTCCGATTCATCCTTTGAAATTGATACGTCGCTGAATTTCCCGAAGCCTGTTGTTATTCCGTATACAACGTCACCGTTTTCCA
>JAFACY010000109.1 GCA_023425285.1 Bacillota bacterium | reverse complement strand
TTTGATTTTGATGTGGAAATCAGATTGGGTGCAGGTGCATTCGTTTGCGGAGAAGAAACTGCCCTTATGCAGTCCATTGAAGGTAAAAGAGGTATGTCGAGAAACAAGCCTCCGTTCCCGGCGAACAAAGGATTGTGGGGCAAACCGACCATAATCAACAATGTTGAAACATTGGCAAATGTGCCGCAAATTATTCTTAAAGGACCGGAATGGTTTAAAAGCTTTGGAACCGAAAAATCTCCGGGAACAAAGGTATTTGCACTGGGAGGTAAAATTAACAACACCGGCTTGGTTGAAGTTCCCATGGGAACAACACTGAGAGAAGTAATATATGATATAGGTGGAGGATGTCCGAATCACAGAGAATTTAAAGCGGTTCAGACAGGCGGTCCTTCAGGCGGCTGCTTAACCAAGGATCATCTCGATATTCCTATTGACTATGATAATTTAACTGCTGTAGGCTCAATGATGGGTTCCGGCGGTATGATTGTTATGGATGAAGATAACTGTATGGTTGACATAGCTAAGTTTTTCCTCGACTTTACGGTTGATGAATCATGCGGAAAATGTACACCTTGCAGAGAAGGAACAAAGCGTATGCTTGAAATTCTTGAAAGAATCACTGAAGGTAAAGGAAAGATGGAGGATTTGGATAAGCTCGAAAGGCTTGCGGTCAACATTAAGGAAACATCCTTATGCGGGCTTGGTCAGACCGCTCCTAATCCTGTATTGTCAACACTGCAATATTTCAGAGACGAATATGAAGCACATGTAAAAGAAAAAAGATGTCCGTCAGGCGTCTGTCAATCACTTCTTAAATACATTATCACGATGGATTGCAAAGGCTGTACAAGGTGTTCAAGAATATGTCCGGTTGGCGCAATAGAAGGCAAAGTAAAAGAAGTTCATATAATCAATCAGGAAAAATGTATAAAATGTGGCGCATGTATGGATTCTTGTACCTTCCATGCCATCATTAAAAAGTAGAAAGGCGGTGCTGATGTTGGATAAAGTTAATTTAACCATAAACGGAATACAGGTAAGTGTTCCTAAGGATTATACTGTATTAATGGCAGCAAGGGAAGCGGGAATAGACATACCAACCCTTTGCTATTTAAAGGATATAAATGAAATAGCAGCTTGCAGGGTGTGCGTGGCAGAGGTTGATATAAAGGGAGTTCCAATGAGAAATCTTCCTACATCCTGTGTGCTTCAGGTTCAGGAAGGAATGAACGTAAGGACCAATACTGCAAGAGTAAGAAATGCGGTAAGAATGAACGTGGAATTAATTCTTGCAAATCACAACAGAGAATGTCTGACCTGCTTGAGAAACGGAACATGTGAGCTTCAAAAGCTGTGTGATGAGTTAGGAATAAAGGACATTGAGTTTGAAGGTGAAAAAAGAGAATCAAGACTGGATGATTTGTCACATTCCATAATAAGAGACGGAAGTAAGTGTATTTTATGCGGAAGGTGCGTAAGCACATGCAGAGATGTCCAGGGAATAGGTATACTGGATTTTACCAAGAGAGGATTCAACACTGAGGTTGCTCCGGCATTTGATTACAGCATGAAGGATGTACCATGTGTGTACTGCGGACAATGTATACAGGCGTGTCCGGTTGCGGCATTGAGAGAAAGAACAAATATAGATGATGTATGGGATGCAATAGATGACCCTGAAAAAATTGTTGTTGTTCAGACGGCTCCGGGTGTGAGAGCGTCATTGGGTGAGGAATTTGGTCTGCCTGTCGGAACAGACGTAACGGGTAAAATGGTTGCAGCATTAAAACGTCTGGGGTTTGACAAAGTTTTTGACACCAATTTTTCTGCGGATTTGACTATATTGGAAGAAGGAACAGAACTGCTGGGCAGAGTTAAAAACGGAGGCAAATTGCCGATGATTACATCCTGCTCGCCGGGATGGATTCGCTACTGCGAAATTAACTATCCTGATTTTCTTGATAATCTTTCCACATGCAAGTCACCTCAGCAAATGTTCGGTGCAATAGTTAAATCATACTATGCACAAAAGGAAGGTATAGATCCTAAGAAAATTGTTTCTGTTTCCGTTATGCCTTGTACTTCCAAGAAGACAGAGGCAAACAGACCGGAAATGGAGGTTGACGGCTTAAGAGACGTGGACTTCTCGATTACAACAAGAGAATTAGGTGATATGATAAAGCAGGCGAGAATAAGCTTTACAAAACTGCCTGATGAGCATCCTGACAGTATATTGGGTGAATACACCGGTGCAGGCGTAATATTTGGTGCAACGGGCGGCGTTATGGAAGCAGCACTTCGTACTGTTGCTGATATATTGACAGGCAAGGATCTGGACAATGTGGAATACCAGAATGTAAGGGGCTTAGAAGGAGTAAAAGAAGCTTCGGTTGTTCTTCCTATTGACGGAAAGGATACTGAAATCATGATTGCCATAGCTCACGGAACTGCCAATGCAGCAAAGGTGTTAAACGCGGTAAGAAGCGGTGAAAAGCAGTATCACTTCATAGAAGTAATGGCATGTCCCGGAGGCTGTGTTCACGGAGGAGGTCAATCCCACGTATCGGCAAAGGCTCGTCTGGATGTGAATCCGAAGGCAAAGAGAGCAGATGCTTTATATGAGCTTGACAGATCGCTTCCGCTGAGAAAATCACACAAGAATCCTGAAATAATCAAATTGTATGAGGAGTTCCTGAAAGAGCCGAACAGTCATTTGTCTCACAAGCTGCTTCATACACATTACAATAAAATAAACACATATACAATAGAACAGCAGGAAGAGTATGATAAGCTGCTGGAAAGCTTGATGCAGTAACAATAATATAATGATGAGATTCTTCATATGAGCCCTCGAGATGACAATGTCATTCCGAGCGTGAGCGGGGAATCTCATCTTTTTGTTTTGCTAAAAAACAACCAGTATGGTATGATACAATAAATAAAAATGTTTAGGGTGATCAGATGATACTTATAAAAAACGGCAGGGTAATAGACCCTGAAAGCAGAAGAGACGAAGTAACAGACATACTGATTGACGGAAAAATAATAAAAAAGATAGAAAATAATATATGTGAAGAAGATATGGACAAAGTAATTGATGCAAGAGGGATGATTGTTTCGCCGGGATTGATAGACGTACATGTCCACTTCAGGGATCCGGGTTTTACGTACAAGGAAGATATAATGTCCGGATCGGAAGCAGCGGCAAAAGGAGGGTTTACCACCGTCGTGTGCATGGCAAATACAAATCCTGTTGCTGACAATGAAGGAATAATACAATATATTATAAACGAAGGTAAAAAATCTCCCATAAATGTTCTGGCTACGGCAGCTGTTTCAATGGGACTGAAGGGTATGGAGCTTGTGGATATGGAAGGTCTGAAGGCTTCAGGTTCTGTGGGCTTTACAGATGATGGCATGCCCTTAATGAATTCTGCTCTTGTCATGGATGCGATGGAAATAGCAAAAATACTGAATGTTCCGTTAAGCTTTCATGAAGAAGATCCAAAACTAATTTACAATCCAGGAATCAATGAAGGGAGCGTATCGGAAAAATTAGGACTGAAGGGTGCTTTAAGAACAGCCGAGGACGTGATGGTTGCAAGAGACTGTATTTTAGCAATACAAACAAGGGCAAGAATAAATATACAGCATGTGAGCTCGAGCGAATCGGTTGATATAATAAGATGTGCCAAATCAAAGGGAGCAGATATTTATGCCGAAGCTACTCCTCATCATTTTGCTCTTACGGAAGAAGCAGTTATAAAATACGGTACAAACGCAAAGATGAATCCCCCTTTAAGAACGGAGGAAGACAGACTTGCCATAATAGAAGGGCTTAAAGATAATACGCTCAACATTATAGCAACAGACCACGCTCCTCACAGCAGTGAGGAAAAGGAAAGAGAATTCTATAGGGCACCAAGCGGAATAATAGGATTGGAAACCTCTCTGGCATTAGGAATAACATACCTGGTTAAAGAAGGTCATTTAAATATCGCGGGACTGTTAGAAAAAATGACTGTAAGCCCGGCTAAGCTGTATAATCTTGAGGCAGGCAGGATAAAAGAAGGAGCCGTTGCCGACCTGGTTTTATTCAATATGGACGAAAGATGGACTGTAGAGAGCTTTGTTTCAAAGTCTTCCAACTCACCATTTCTGGGTCATGAGCTTCAGGGTAAAGTAAAATTTACACTCTGCGGCGGGAGGATAGTATACAACGACTATCAAAGTACATCTGAGTACATATAATAATAGTGAATAAAATAAATAGTAGGTGATGATATGATTTATTTAGACAATGCAGCGACGACGTATCCAAAGCCGGACACAGTGTATGACGAAGTAATGAGAGCAATGAAGGAGTATGGTGCGAATCCCGGAAGAGGAAGCCATGCCATGGCCATAGAAGGAGCAAGAGTAATCTATGAAACCAGGGAGAATTTAGCGAAATTATTTAATATAGACGATCCAATGCGTGTTATATTAACCTTCAATGCAACAGACAGCTTAAATCAAGGTATAAAAGGAGTTTTAAATCCCGGAGATCATGTTATAACAACAACTATGGAGCACAACTCAGTTTTAAGACCCATAAAGGAATTAGAAAAATATGGAATTGAAAACACCATAGTCCAATGTAACAGTGACGGAAGCATAGATATTGCAAAATTAGAGGAAGCCATTAAGGTTAATACTAAATTAATTGTTACCACTCATGTGTCAAATCTTACGGGTACAATTTTACCGATAGATAAAATCGGAGCTATATGCGAAAGAAGAAATGTACTATACATGGTGGATGCTTCACAAAGTGCAGGTGTATTGGACATTGACATGAAAAGATATAATATTGATTTACTCGCCGCACCGGGTCATAAGGGACTTTTGGGACCGCAGGGAACAGGTATACTGATAATTAACTGTGATGATGAAATAAAACATTTAAAGGAAGGCGGAACAGGAAGTGAGTCCAGTAATATTTATCAGCCGGATTTCTATCCTGATAAATTGGAAGCAGGTACACATAACCTCCCAGGCATAGCAGGGCTAAATGAGGGAGTAAAGTACATTTTAAACAGGGGCACAAAATCAATTTACAGCCACGAAAAAAATCTTTTAAAGGCATTCATCGAAGAAATAAAAAAAATCTCCAAAATTAAAATATACGGCTCTGAAGACATAGAGCAAAGATGTGGAGTTGTTTCGGTTAATTTAGAGGATGTTGACTCATCGGAGCTGGCTTTTATGTTAGATACGGAATATGGTATTGCCGTAAGACCCGGTCTTCATTGTGCACCTCTGGCTCATAAAACAATTGGTACAGAAAATATAGGTGCAGTGAGATTCAGCGTGGGACCATTTAACGGAATGGCTGACATAAAAGCAGCGGTAAAAGCATTAAAGAAAATTTCGGAAAACAATTAACAATAAGAGCAGGATGGATAAAAACATCTTGCTTTTTATTTAGGCTTAATTAATTTTTAATGCAAACATTACAATAATTTGGTATAATGTAGACATGCTAAAGTTATAGGGTAGAAATATGAAAAAATACATTATCTTTATTATAATTTGCTTAATAATCATATTCGGATTATTATATGCTACATACGGGAAAGAAATAATTACATTGATAGATGAAAAAAAGGTATACAGTGTAAAAAATACTCAGGAGACAGAAATCCACATTCTTGAGGAATATATGTTTTTCAATGATGGAATTATAACCTTCAACAATAAAAAGATTGCTTTTTTAAAATACAACAATGACATCATCTGGGAAAATGAAGACTCGGAATTTGCGAAGCAGATATTTACCGCAGGAAAATATATATTCAGAAAGACAGAAAACAATGTCCAGATTATAGACAAAAATAATCAGAAGTTTGTAATATCTGAAATAAAGGGTAATTTGATAAACGTTTCACGTGAAAATGACAAAACTTATATGATTGTAAGCAGTGAATCGGGATATAATTCATTGTATATCATCAATGATAACAATGATATAATTGTAGAAAATAAGGAATTTGATGATAAGATCACGGGAGTTTCCATAAGCGACAGGTCAGAGGCCTATTCACTTGTTTCCCTGTGCTTTGATAATGGAAAAATTGTTAATACTATTTACTATAATTTGCCGGATGACGTTGAACTGTGGAAGACAACAATTGAGGATGAAATATTGATTAAAACACAGATTGTAAACAATAATGTTATTGCAATAGGAACAAATAATATTTATTACTACAACCTTAACGGAAAGCTGATGTGGAAAAACAATATCTTCAATAAAATATTGGATTATGAAATAAAAAGGGATGATCAAAAAATATTCATGCTGTTTGAAAAAGATGATCACAATGAATTAATTGTATATAATTTTGACGGAAAGGTTTTAGAAATAAATAAGATACCACAGAATGCACGGAAATTAAAAGTTTATGGAAGCAAGACCTTTGTTTACGGAAATAACAGTATATACTTGCTTCATAACAATAAGAACGATAAAATATATGAAGATACAGGAAATAATATTGCGGATTTTATAGTAGAGGGTAAGACAATAAACATATTATTCAACAATAAGATCGTAAGCGGTCTGATAAAATAGATACTAAAGATAAAGGAGGAATATAAAATGAACTATATAGATGCAGCCGTGTTAGTCATCATAGTTTTTTCGTGTTTTCAAGGATACAGAAGAGGTTTTATCAAAACACTGTTCGACACATTAGGGGTTATTGTTGCATTCTTTCTCAGTAAGCAATTTTATTATCTTATGGAAGATTTCCTGATGGACAATACAAAGCTTTTTTCCAGGGTACATGATTTTATCGAAAGAAAATCTTCAGTTAATTTTATAGAATCAATGGATAAGCTGTTTAATCTGCCTGCAGAACTGCAAAATATACTCAGTAATATAATCAAGACCGGAGATTTAACTCAGGCGGATACCTTTCAGGTCTTTGTCAATAATATCAGTATAATAGTTGTGAGATCAATCAGTTTTATTATAACACTTTTAATAATATATGTCTTGTTGGTGGTGTTGTCGAACCTGATAAACATAATATTCAAGCTTCCTGTATTAAATATGACCAACAGAATTTTTGGGGCTGCTACGGGACTCGTTAAAGGAGCTATAATACTGTACATAATTTTTGCATTAGCATCTCCGTTAATCGGCTTCATGCAGGAGAACGGTATAGCCAAAGATGTACTAAGTTCTGAATCAAGCAAAATATTTTATGATAACAATATAATATTAAATTATTTGTCATACATGGGATTCTACAATAATTAGGAGGAAAAATGAAAATAGTTGATGCAAGAGGATTGACGTGTCCTCAACCGGTTTTATTAACAAAGAAAGAAGCAGATTTGGGTGAATTTAAAATAACCGTTATAGTGGACAATGATACAGCAAGGCAAAACGTTACTAAATTCGGCACTAAGCTGCAGTATAATATTAATACAGAGGATAAGGATGATGGAATTTATATTACCTTATCTAAAGAGAATGGAAGTCAAGAAACGACGGAAAAGGCAGCGATTATAAAAAAGTCTATTACGAACAGCGGATATGTAATAACCACAGATAAGCTTGGCAAGGGTTCAGATGATTTAGGAAAAATTCTTATGAAGGGGTTTTTATATACAATATCCGAGACTAATCCGTATCCTGACTTTTTAGTATTTTTGAATTCAGGAGTTAAGCTTACAACATCCGGATCAGATTCGTTAGGAGATTTAAAGAAACTGAGTGATGCCGGAGTAAAAATTGTTTCATGTGGAACATGTTTAGATTTCTTTGAAATTAAAAGCAATTTAGAGGTTGGAGCAATTTCAAATATGTATGATATAGTCGAAACTATAACAGAAGCGGATAAAGTTATAACCATGTAAGGAGAAGAAATATGCCAATGCAATTAAATGTCGGAGATATTGTAAAATTAAAAAAGAAGCATCCGTGTGGCGGATACGATTGGGAAATTTTAAGAATAGGTGCCGATTTCAGAATAAAATGTACAACTTGTGACAGACAGGTATGGTTGCCAAGAAGTGAGGTTGAAAGAAGAATTACAAAGATAGTAAGTAAGGTTGAACCTGCCGAAGAAGATTCACCGGATAAGGAGTAAACATTCTCATCGGTCGTAAAAATGGGGTTAGGGCATAAAAATCTATTGACAGGCTGTCGAAGATGTAATAAGATAGTTAAAGAATTAAATAGCCCTTTAATCTGGCACAGAGAGGCTGGGAAGGAAATCAAATCATTACGAAAGTTAAAGCTTCCTTTGCCTTGCATTGGAAGCTTTATTGCGTTTTTAGTATCTTTAAAATAGTCCGGAGAGGCTAAAAAGGAGGAAACATGTTAAAAGGAAGAAGTTTAATTGAACCAATGGATTTATCCACCGAAGAGTTAGATGAAATTTTGAATTTAGCAGATGAAATTATTAAAAATCCCGAAGATTATTCAGCGGTGTGTAAAGGAAAAATACTTGCTACATTATTTTATGAGCCAAGTACAAGAACAAGATTAAGTTTTGAATCCGCGATGCTGCGTTTAGGCGGCAGCATTATGGGCTTTTCATCAGCGGACTCAAGCTCTGCAGCAAAAGGTGAAAGTGTAGCAGACACAATCAGAACAATTGCATGCTATGCAGATATAGCAGCTATGAGACATCCTAAAGAAGGAGCTCCCAAGGTAGCATCATTAAGTACCGATATGCCTGTTATTAATGCAGGAGACGGTGGTCACCAACATCCCACTCAGACACTTACCGACTTATTAACCATCAGATCCCTGAAGGGAAAATTGAACAATTTTACCATAGGTCTTTGCGGAGATTTAAAATTTGGACGAACAGTCCACTCGCTTATCAAAGCATTATCAAGATATGAAAATGTAAAATTTGTATTGATATCACCCGATGAATTAAGAGTTCCTGAATATATCAGAGAAGAAATTTTAATAAAAAACAACATAGAATTCAAGGAAGTTGAAAGACTTGAAAGCGTAATGGAAGAACTTGATGTACTGTATATGACAAGAGTTCAGAAGGAAAGATTCTTTAATGAAGCAGATTATGTAAGGTTGAAGGACAGCTATATATTAAATATGGAAAAGCTTGAAAATGCTAAGAGTGATATGATAATTCTTCATCCGCTCCCGA
Organism: Bacillota bacterium; assembly: GCA_023425285.1. Classification (GTDB taxonomy): domain Bacteria; phylum Bacillota; class Clostridia; order Tissierellales; family Sedimentibacteraceae; genus Sedimentibacter. The sequence continues at coordinate 7,177 of JAFACY010000109.1, read as the reverse complement.
GAGTAAATGAAATTTCGGTTGAAGTGGACAAGGATGAAAGAGCATGCTACTTTAAGCAGGCTAAATATGGTGTATATGTAAGGATGGCTTTATTGATGAAATTGTTGGGGGTGGATAAATAATGAATATAGATAGTGTAGAAAAAGGATTGGTAATAGACCATATCGAAGCAGGCAAGGCAATGGAGATATACAAATATCTGAATCTTGGTAAGATGGACTGCAGCGTTGCAATAATAAAAAATGCAAAAAGTAAGAAAATGGGTAAAAAGGACATAATAAAGGTAGAGGATAACATCAACATGGACTTAAAGGTTCTTGGATTTATCGATCCTACTATTACCATAAATGTAATTGATAACGGCTCAATAATAAGAAAAATAAATTTAGAGCTGCCTGATGAGGTAGAAAATATAGTAAAATGCAAGAATCCAAGATGTATCACCTCAATAGAACAGGAAATAACACATAAATTCAAATTGACAGATAAAGAAAATAAAGTATATCGTTGTGTATACTGCGATACAGCTTACGAACAAAACTAAAAAATTGGGGACGGCCATACTATTTAAGGTCCGTCCCCGAAAAGTATGGAGGAAAAATGATAGTCGATAAATTATTTGAACATGTGAAGGAAAGAGGTCATGTTTGCATAGGATTAGACACAGATTACAGCTATCTTCCCACATTATATGCAAAACAATTTAAAAGCAAGTGTGAAGCCATATATAATTTTAACAAGGAAATAATTGATGCAACATGTGATCTTGCAGCCTGCTACAAAGTGCAGATTGCATATTATGAAGCAATGGGCATAGAAGGGCTGAAGGTATACTCAGATACTTTGAAATATATAAAAGAAAATGGACAGATATCAATTGCTGATATTAAAAGAGGAGATATATCAAAGACTGCCGAAATGTATGCAGAAGGACACTTTTCCGGGGATTTTGAGGCGGATTTTGTTACACTTAGCCCATACATGGGTATAAATGACAGCATAGAACCATTTTTAAAATATATAAAAGAAAATGAAAAGGGCATTTTTGTTCTTGTGAGAACATCTAATCAGGGAGCAAAAGATTTTCAGTATATAAAGGACGAAAAGGGACAGTGTCTGTATGAAAGTGTGGCGGACATAGTGGAAAGACTTGCGGAAGACAATATAGGAAGCTGCGGATTCAGCTCGATAGGTTCAGTTGTAGGTGCCACAAACAACGAAGAAAGCGAAGCCTTAAGAAAAAGATTAAAAACATCATTTTTATTGATACCGGGCTACGGAGCTCAGGGCGGAAGGGCAGAGGATATAAAAGCATATTTAGTTGATGGAAACGGTGCTGTGGTTAATTCATCAAGAGGAATTCTTTTAGCCTATAAAAAGGAAAATGACGGAGAAAATAACTTTGCTTTGTGCGCTCGCAATGAGGTTATAAGAATGAGAGACGACATCAGAGCATATATCTAGGAGGCAGCCCGAAATGAAGGTTATTAAGAGCAGGATAATAGAAAACAATTTAGTTTCAGATAGAATATATAGACTAAAGGTTGAATTTACAGGAGACATAATCCCAGGACAATTTTTCATGATAAAAACCCTGGACAACTCATTTTTATTGCCCCGTCCCATAAGCGTGCATGATTTTAACCAAAATGAACTTACATTTCTCTACAGAACCGAAGGAACAGGTACCACAAAAATAAGTACCATGAGAGAAAATGATGCACTACAGTTGTTCGGACCTCTCGGAAACGGATTTGATGTAAATGAGCTTAAAGGCAGGACAGCAATAATAGGCGGAGGCATAGGAGCAGCACCGCTGTTATATCTTTCGAAGGTGTTAGGCAGAAATGCGGATGTTTATCTGGGATATAAGGATGATGTATACATCGATGATTTGTTCAGACAATATGCAGGCAGTACGGTTGTGTGTACCGAAGACGGGTGCATAGGCGAGAAGGGTTTTGTAACAGAATTTATAGATTATAAAAATTATGATGCGGTTGTTACATGCGGTCCCGAAATAATGATGAACAAAATAATTGAAAGCTGCAGAGAACACAATATCAAATGTTTTGTTTCTTTGGAAAGAAGGATGGCTTGCGGCATGGGAGTATGCCTTGGATGTACGGTTGAAACAAAGAACGGATATAAAAGGGCGTGCAAGGATGGTCCCGTCTTTTCCGCAGATGAATTGAGGTGATAGCATGGCAAGTTTAGTAACAAATGCAATGGGTTTAGAATTTAAAAACCCTGTTCTGACTGCTTCAGGAACATTTGGATTTGGTGAGGAGTTTTCGGAAATATATGATTTATCAAGACTCGGGGGAATTTGCAGCAAAGGGCTGACTCTTCGTGAGAGGCAGGGAAACAGCGGTATACGTATTTGGGAAACCCCCATGGGTATGATAAACAGCATAGGACTGCAAAATCCCGGAGTAGATAATTTTATAGAACGTGAGCTTCCCAGAATGAAAAGCTACAATACCATTATTGTTGCAAATTTAGGCGGACATTGCGAAGAAGATTATTTTGAAGGTATATATAAATTAAATGATTCAGATGCTGATTTGATAGAACTAAACATTTCGTGCCCCAACGTAAAAACAGGCGGCATGGCATTCGGAGTAAAATCGTCTGTTGCATATAACATAGTGTCAAAGGTAAAAAGAATTTGCAAAAAACCTTTGATGGTTAAATTGTCACCCAACGCGGAAAGCATATCTGAAATGGCAATTGCATGTGAGGAAGCCGGGGCAGACGGCATATCACTCATTAACACGATTCAGGCAATGGCCATTGATGTAAAAAAAAGAAAAGCTGTGTTTGATAATGTCTATGCCGGTTTATCCGGACCTTGTGTAAAACCAATAGCTCTGAGAATGGTACATGAGGCAGCCAAAAATGTTAAAATTCCGGTGTGCGGATTAGGCGGAATAATGACTGCTCAGGATGTTATAGAATTTATAATGGCTGGGGCCACATTAGTGCAGATAGGAACAGCCAATTTTATAAAGCCGGATGTTGCCATAGACATCGTCGACGGCTTGGCGGAATTCATGGACAGAGAAGGTATAGCTTCACTTGACGAAATACGAGGCATAATTTAGAATAATAAGAGAAGAACAAATCTGTAAACAGTATCACAACGATATGAGAACTATTGTAATTATAAATATCATAACTTTTAAAACAGGGAGGTTTTTATGAGTATAAATGTGGTTGAAATATTAAAAGAATGTGGAGCATTGCTGGAGGGTCATTTTTTATTATCTTCAGGAAAGCACAGCAACAGATATTGTCAGTGTGCAAAGCTTTTGCAATATCCCGACAAATCAGATAAGGTTATATCATTGGTAGCTGAAAAGGTTAAACCTTTAAATTTAGATGTAATAGTAGGTCCGGCTATGGGCGGCATAACTGCTGCATATGAGCTTGGAAGACAATTAGGCATAAGAGCCATATTTACCGAAAGAGAAAACAATGTAATGACACTTCGCCGCGGGTTTGAAATACATCCGGGAGAAAAGATATTAATAATGGAGGATGTTGTTACTACAGGAAAATCATCAATGGAAACTGCAGAGGTGCTTGAAAGCTTAGGAGGTAAGGTTGTGGGAATAGGATGCATAGTTGACCGAAAATCAAGCCAGATTTCGTTGCCGATATACAGTGCGACAGAATTGGACTTTGAAACCTATGATCATGATAACTGCCCGCTTTGCAGTGATGGCTCACAACCGGTAAAACCAGGCAGTAGAAAATTTTAGAACAATAGGTGAGAAATAGCAGAATAATAGTTATAGGGACACAAAGTGTCCCTATAACTATTATTCTCTCATTGTCTTCCTATCGTAAGCTTATCTGAAAAGCATAGGCCATAACAGCCACCATATCGGATTTTCACATCTTCCATACCTGTCGCAGAACGGTGGATATTGATAGTATCTGTCTCGATCATATCTTCTGTCATAATTGCGGTCATATCTGTACATGTCATCGTAATATCTGTACATATCATCATATCTTCTGTAATAATCATCATCCATATATCTTCTGTCATCAAATCTTGTGTTATACACATCATACATACCATCATCAATATTTATTTCTTCATCATAAACATGAGGATTATTTCTGTATTCGTTATTCATATATATACTCCTTAATATAAAATTTATATACTACAATATATGTACTGATTAACAGGGTGTTCATGGTATTTCCTTGGAAATAATTAACCAACGTTTTAAAGACGACAATATACTGTATTATTTTAATTATCAAAATTCCAAAAAACAGTTTACAAATGACAAAAAAAGTATTAAATTCTTATTAGAGCATTTTGTATTAATGCTACTGTGGCGCAGCTGGTAGCGCAATTGATTCGTAATCAATAGGTCAGCGGTTCGAATCCGCTCAGTAGCTTATGCGGGTGTAGCTTAGTGGCAGAGTTCCGGCTTCCCAAGCCGGCTGTGTGGGTTCGATTCCCATCACCCGCTTCAAAAGGCATAGCTTTTGTTTAGAGAAAAGCTATGCCTTTTTATATTTTGAAAAATATGGTATGATATAATGAATTCAAAGATTATTACATCAAATACCACGAGGAAAAGAAGTTGGATGGAGCTATGAATCTGAATAAATCGATTGATTTCTTGTTGGATAATGCGGGACCCGTCATACAGTACAGACTTAGAAAAGAAATTCTTAACAATATCAACAAAGCTGAAGAGGAAATATTGTTGGAAAAAATATATCAATTGCCTTATTTCAAGTTGTTGCTGAAATATACGAAAGCAAATGGCTATATAGGCAGGGGTATGCATAGTTGGGATAACTGGCGAGGAGAAATACTGCATGAAACACCCTTGCAGGATGGCGAAACGGCAGCACGGTTACTGTCATACTATGCTGTTCCTAAAACACATCCGCTTGTTGAGAATTTTGCCACTGCCATGCGTGATGAGGACATTCTCAGGGAAGAGTTTTCCTATATTTCACCGGAAAAAAAGCGTTATGAAAATCGGTTTCGTGGAATCAGCAGTGGTTTTTGCCTTATGATTTTAATCTATACCATGCAGGCAATGCTTGGCTATGGTGATGATGAGTATGTAAAGCCCTTTCAAAGAATCTCCTTGGAAGTGTTTAAAAGAATATTGCCTCTTTCATCATTCAGTGAAATAACCAAGAGTCGTCAAAGCAGTGCAAAATATAATTATCCATATATTGAGGAAAGCGCAAGCTTTCCCTGTCAATATCATTTAGAGACGCTGGCATATACAAATGCATGGCGAACACCGGAAAATATACGATTGATAGCTGATGCACTCAATCATTATAATACAATTTTACAGGGTGAAAATCCTTTTCATGTCAGGGTTGGTACAAATTATTATGTTCCGTTTCCGTTGAATATGCATAACAGTCCCATCCGGTCGTTTCATCCGGATATAATTGATATTATAACGTACCGCCGTTTACTGACAGAAATCGCTATGCTTGGTGTAGGTGAAAGTGTTGGGGTTATAAAAGAGTCCATTGTGAATGTTAATAATGCCATCGGCAGTGACGGTATATTGAAGATAAACTACGACCTGCCGCACAATAGGCGATATTCTCCGAAGAAGATTGAATATCCTACTGCCTATGTTGATGTGCGTTTAGAATCAGACTATAAACGTAAATATGCCCTTGAGTGTGATTTGACCTTTTGGGCGGTTCAGTTTTTGCATTTATGTGATTGTAAAAAAGAGAGTGTTTAGTTTTATTGGTTTTTAAATACGTATGGAGGTAAATATATGAGCGATTTCGGACTCAATGAAATGCAGGAAATACAGAGAGAATTGCAGGAAAAGTATAAAGATAAATGGGGTGGACTATATCCTGAAGCAGGTCGTAACCAATTGCTGTGGATGCTGATTGAAGTTGGAGAAGTTGCAGATATAATAAAAAAAATGGGTGATAGCCAGATTATAAACAATGAAACGGTAAGAAACCATTTTATAGAAGAATTATGTGATGTTTTGATGTACTTCAACGATGTACTATTATGTTATTCTATTTCATCCGAAGAACTAAAGGAAATATATCTGAGAAAGCACCAAAAAAATATGGAACGTTGGTAATGACAATAAAAGGAGGTACTTTATGAATGAAACTTCGATGCAAAACAAGAGAGCATGGGAATATAGGGCATATGAATTTTGGAATATGAGAGAGATGGTAAACCAATTGAAAAAGCAGATAGGATTAAGAAAAATCCTAAAGCATGCCTAAAGCATCATCAAAAATACTTTGATGACATAGAAGGTCTGGAAATTGCTAATCCATGTGGTTCAAATGGCAGAAAGGCTATTCCTCTTGCTCTTTTGGGAGCGAATGTAACGATATTTGATGTGTCGGAAGAAAATAAACAATATGCTGCTGAATTGGCATATTGTGCTGGTGTATCAATACAGTATGAAATTTGCGACTTTTATGATGTGGATCTTAGCAAGTATAAATCATATTTTGATATTGCTTACCTTGAAGGAGGAATTTTACACTATTTCCATAACATAGATCAATTTTGTACTATTCTGCATTGCATCATCAAACCAAACGGTAAGCTAATTTTAAGTGACTTTCATCCTTTTCGTAAAATAATTTCAGAAGGACGAGTAGGAGAAAATGCAAAATTAACAGGTGGAAATTATTTTGATGATGGAATTTACAAGGGGAATGTGGCATATAAAAAGTATTTTCCAGAATCAGAACAGCAAGATTTTCTGGATTGTTCGTTGAGATTTTATACTCTGAGTGAAATTATTAATGCCTTAATACATGCCGGATTTAATATACTTGAATTTAATGAACATCCGAATTGGGATGATAAAAAAATACCAGGAGAAGTTACAATTTACGCGACAAAGTAGATATAACTTATATCGGTGGGAAATGGTAGGAATAAGCACTAATAGTAAAATCCGCATTGAACGATTAAGGGAAAGAGAAAAGAAGAATTTTGGTTCACGTATAGAGGTTGGAGGGGACATGTACCAGAAGCACTTTGGGTTTATTGAATGGGCAGCTGCTTATGACACCGGAGACGTTACAATGAGAAGTAAAGCAAAACATGATGAATGGCAAAAATTATTAAGGTGCAGGCAAATTATCGTAAACGGTGAAGATAAGTTGACAT
>JAFACY010000104.1 GCA_023425285.1 Bacillota bacterium | reverse complement strand
CCTTATTTCGTCTATTTTATTTTGCAGACGCATATTTTCATTTTTGAGTCCCGACAGCCTCCTTCTGGTAGCAAGAGCTAGTTTTTGAGCCTGATAAAATACCTGCCTTGATATGGGGTTTGATACCACCAAAATACCGTAATCCTGTACCCTCGCTTCGATTTCATCGGCAATTTCACTTCTCGTTATTAAAATCACTCCGGAGGTGCTGATTTCAGTTGCTGTGATTGCCAGACTTTCTCCGAATTCATCGGGCAGAGGAGTGATTATAACTATCAGGTCAGATTCAACTTCACCTATCATGCGGCGGGCCTCCGCACCGCTTTTAACAGAATTTATTTTATTTATGCCGTTAGCTTTTAAAAGCCGGGTCAGAAGCTCTATGCCCTTGTCGGAATCAGATACAATTAACACATTATCCATGATACCTCCAGTCACAATTAAACCGTATAAAAATATGAGTTTAATTCAAAATCTTCCTTATCCTCTGACAGCATGTAACGATTCCATTGCTCTCTCTTGATCTGTATATATTTTTCAACGATTTCAGCGGGCAGCCAGTTGCGTACAAAATCACCTTTTTCTGTATTTTCAATAGCCTCATACAATGTTGCAGGCAGCTTCTTATACTTTGAAGCCAGGTCTCCCGGCGCTTTATATAAATCGTAATCGGCGGGCTTTTCAAGCTTCAAATTATTCCTTATGCCGTCAAGTCCCGAATAAATCAACAGTGCAAAGGCAAGATATGGATTGCAGCTCGGGTCAGGGGAGCGAAGCTCAACTCTTGAATATTTGCCGTTGGCAGCAGGTATACGAATTAGCTGTGAGCGGTTCTGGGATGACCATGTCACATACTTCGGTGCGGAATGGCTGCCGAAACGCTGGTATGAGTTGGTCAAGGGGTTAAGAAATAAGGTGATTTCCGGTATTTTGTCCAGTATTCCTGCGATGAAGCTGTCCGCCTCCGGTGTGCTGCCGGGTAATTTATTTTCAAATAAATTTATATTGTTTTTCAAAAGTGACATGTTGATGTGCAGACCGCTTCCGCTGAATTCCTTAAGTGGCTTGGGCATGAAGGATGCGTGCAGACCGTTGATGTTTGCCACTGTTTTTACCACTGTCTTGAATGTGATTAAATTATCTGCAGCAGTCATTGCATCGCTGTGCTTGAAATCTATTTCATTTTGTCCCGGTCCCTGTTCGTGGTGAGAGCTTTCGGGCAGTATTCCCATTTGCTCCAGGGTCAGGCAGGACTCTCTTCTGACGTTTTCACCCTTGTCCAGAGGAGCCGCATCCATATACGTTGCATAGTCATGTGGAATTTTTGAGGGGCATCCCTTTTCATCCTGTAAAAATAAATAAAATTCACACTCGGGACCTATTTCGATTTTATATCCTGATGCCTGAGCTTCATCCATCGCCCTTTTAAGTATGAGTCTTCCGTCTCCCTCAAAGGGAGTTCCGTCAGGGTGCTTTATGCTGCACAGCAGCCTCACAACTCTGCCCTGCTGAGGTCTCCAGGGAAGTATGGACAGTGTAGAAGGGTCGGGAAACAGAAACAAATCTGATTTTTCAATATTCATGAATCCTTTTATTGACGAAGCATCAAAGGAAATACCGCTTTCAAAAGCACGCTGAAGCTCATCTGCCAATATGGATATATTTTTCATAACTCCGAAGATATCACAAAAAGCCAATTTTACGAATTTAATATCATTTTCATTTATAAACTGAATAACTTCGTTCTCGGTAAATTTCATTATAATACACCTCCGGGTATATTGTATCATATTGAGCAGTGAAGATAAATAAAATTTTACGAGATTTTTTACGGTAGTTTTTCAATGTATACAGCTTTTATATTCATAGTATAAAGAATTTTGAACAAATTTTTACACAATAAAAATAATTTAAAAATATACTAAAATATTTTTAAAAATGCATATTGACAATTGCGTCCATCTGTGGTAAATTTCTATATAGTAATTTCGGAGGTAGCGTATTATGTATAAAAAGTCGATTGTTAATATAAATTACATAAATATTAAATTAATAAATATAACAAATTCCGGGAAAAAATTAATTTTATGAAACGGCTATGAACACTGTCATTAGTGTTTGTAGCCGTTTTTTTTACTTATTCAACAAATTTATTATTATGAGATGGAGGCAGGTATGAAAGGAAGACTAATATTGGAAAACGGGATTGCGTTCGAAGGAAATTGCTTCGGAAAAATTTCAGATACAGTGGGTGAAGTGGTATTTAACACAGGTATGACAGGCTATCAGGAAATTCTGACAGATCCGTCCTACTACGGTCAGATTGTTTCTATGACGTATCCCCTGATAGGAAATTACGGAATTAATATAGACGATTCCCAGTCGGATTCACCCAAGGTAAGAGGTTTTATAATCAGGGAAAGATGTCAGGAGCCAAACAACTTCAGATGTGAATTTGATCTGGACATGTATCTGAAGAAAAATAACATCATGGCCATTGAAGGCATTGATACGAGACATCTGACCAAGCTTATAAGAAATGCGGGTACAATGAAGGGACTTATAACAACAGCTGACATTGAAAATGAAGATATAAACAAATACTTTGACGGTTTTTCAAACAAGACTGCGGTTGCAGAGGTAACAGCAAAGAAAATCAGTACCATAGGAGAGGGAAATCATCACGTAGGAATTTTAGATTTCGGAATTAAGAACAACATTGTAAATTCATTCCTGTACAAGGGCTGCAAGGTTACTATATTCCCTGCGTTCACCAAGACAGACGAGCTTTTGAAATATAACCTGGACGGCATATTCCTTTCAAACGGACCGGGAGACCCGACGGATTTGCCGGAGGTAATTGAAAACCTGAAAGTCTTAATACACAAAATGCCCGTAACCGGCATATGTCTCGGAGTGCAGCTTATTGCGCTGGCACTGGGCTGTGAAACGACCAAGATGAAATTCGGTCACAGAGGATGCAATCATCCCGTTAAAGATTTAAAGACGGGAAAGGTGACAATAACCTCACAAAATCACGGATACATGATCAAGGAGGAATCACTAACCGAGGATATAGAAGTGACCCACATAAACATAAACGACGGAACCATAGAGGGTATAAGACATAAGCATCTGCCGGTAATGGGAGTTCAGTATCATCCCGAGGCATGTCCGGGACCCCATGATTCGAATATTATCTTTGATGATTTTGTCAATTTATATAAAGGAGCAAAATAATGGCATTGGACACAAGTATAAAAAAAGTATTGGTTATAGGCTCAGGTCCCATTGTTATAGGGCAGGCGGCGGAATTTGACTATTCGGGCACACAGGCATGCAGGGCACTGAGAGAGGAAGGAATAGAAACAGTATTGATAAATTCCAATCCCGCTACAATTATGACGGATAAGGACATTGCGGACAAGGTGTATATTGAACCTCTTACGGCTGAGTTTGCTGAAAAAATCATTGCAAAGGAACGTCCCGACAGCGTAATTGCCGGAATGGGCGGACAGACGGGACTTAACCTGACTGTAGAGCTTTACGATAAGGGAATATTGGACAAATATAATGTGAGAGTAATAGGAACAGGTGTTGACTCCATAAAAAAGGGAGAAGACAGAGAGCTGTTTAAAAAGACTATGAACGAAATCGGTGAACCCATAGTGGACTCCGAAATAGTTACCGACTTAAAGGCAGGCATTGAGGCAGCGGGCAGGATAGGCTATCCTGTCATAATCCGTCCTGCGTACACCTTAGGAGGCAGCGGCGGCGGAATTGCCGACAATGAGTATGAACTGACCGAGATTTTATCAAAGGGTCTGCAGCTCAGCATGAACAAGCAGGTGCTGATTGAAAAGAGCATCAAGGGCTGGAAGGAAATCGAATATGAGGTAATGCGCGACAAAAACGGTACCTGCATCACAATATGCAACATGGAAAACTTTGACCCCGTCGGAGTTCACACGGGAGACAGCATAGTTGTTGCTCCGTCCCAGACTCTGTCGGACGTTGAATACCAGATGCTCAGGACTGCGTCCATAAAAATAATAGACGCCATAGGAATAGAAGGCGGCTGCAATGTGCAGCTTGCATTGAATCCGAATAATTTTGAATATGTGGTCATCGAGATTAATCCGCGTGTGAGTCGTTCATCGGCGCTTGCTTCAAAAGCAACGGGCTATCCCATAGCGAAGGTTGCCACAAAAATAGCTCTGGGATACACACTTGATGAAATAAAAAACTCCGTAACCGAAAAGACGTATGCCGCATTTGAACCTTCTCTTGACTACGTTGTTTTGAAAATTCCAAAGTGGCCCTTTGACAAATTCTTTTATGCCGACAGAATTTTAGGTACAAAGATGATGGCAACCGGCGAGGTTATGGCAATAGGGAACAACTTTGAGGCAGCTCTGTTAAAGGCGGTGCGTTCACTGGAAATAAAGCAGTACAGCCTGTACAGCGAAAAGGCAGCGGAGAAAAGCACGGCGGAGCTTAAGTCTATAATCCAGACTCCCGATGATGAGAGGCTGTTTTACATAGCCGAGCTCATAAGGAGAGGCTACAGGGTTGACAGGATAGCTGAACTGACCAAAATAGACGAATTCTTCCTGAACAAAATCTTCAACATAGTTATTGAAGAGGAAAGACTGAGAAAAACAAAAATAGAAGAAATAAATGAGGACTGGCTGCGAAAATTAAAGAAGATGGGCTTTTCCGACAAGGGAATTGCGGACCTGACAGGCTCCGGTCCAAATGACATATACAACCTGAGGATGAAGTTCAACATCAAAGCCGTATACAAAATGGTTGATACCTGTTCAGGTGAATTTGAGGCAGTATCACCGTATTACTATTCAACCTACGATGAATACGATGAGGTGCAGACATCGGACAAAAAGAAAATACTGGTTATAGGCTCGGGACCCATACGAATCGGACAAGGCGTTGAATTTGATTACTGCTCCGTTCACTGCATATTTGCCCTGCAAAAATGCGGTGTGGAAACCATAATAATCAACAATAATCCCGAAACCGTCAGCACGGATTTCGATATAGCCGATAAGCTGTACTTTGAACCGTTGACAGAAGAAGATGTATTAAACATAGTGGAAAAGGAGCAGCCTGACGGAGTTATACTCCAGTTCGGAGGACAGACAGCCATCAAGCTTGCCAATTTTTTCAGGGAAAAAAGCATACCGATTCTCGGTACAAATCCCGAGCAGATAGATGCCGCCGAGGACAGGGAAAAATTTGAGGCCATATTGGAGGCTTTAAATATACAAAGACCTGTGGGAAAGGCAGTTTTAAATCTCGAGGACGGAATAAACGCAGCAGAGCAGGTGGGATACCCTGTGCTGGTAAGACCGTCATACGTACTGGGCGGTCAGGGAATGGAAATAACCCACACTGAAAAGGAGCTTGTCACATATTTAAAAAATGCGTTCAAAAGCTCAAAAAATCCCGTGCTTATAGACAAATATCTGGTGGGAAGAGAAATTGAAGTGGATGCAATATGCGACGGAGACGACATATTGATTCCCGGCATCATGGAGCATCTGGAAAGAGCCGGTATACATTCGGGAGACAGCATCGCCATATATCCTCCGAAAAATTTAAGCGTGAGTACCAAGCTGAAGCTTGAGGAAATTACTAAAAAGATTGCAAAGGCATTAAAATCAATAGGAATGATAAACATACAATTTGTTGAATACAAGGATGAGCTTTACATCATAGAGGTTAATCCGCGTTCCTCAAGAACAGTTCCATATATAAGCAAGGTTACAAATATACCAATGATTGAGCTCGCCACAAGAGTTATGTTAGGTGAGAAATTAAGAGATATGCCGTATGGAACAGGAATGTACAAGGAATCAGAGCTGACGGCAGTGAAGGTACCCGTATTTTCAACACAGAAGCTCACAGGTGTCGAGGTGAGCTTAGGGCCTGAAATGAAATCCACGGGAGAGGTGTTGGGTATAGGCAGGACATATTGTGAAGCCATGTACAAGGGCTTCATAGCTGCGGGACTGAAGCTACCGGATAAAAACAAGAAAATCCTTGCCACAATAAGAGATGCGGACAAGGAAGATTTCAGGGAGCTTGCACTGAAGCTTAATGCCTTGGGATATAGAATTATCGCTACGGAAAATACGGCTAAATATCTGAACAATAAGGGAATTGATGCAGAGGTTGTCAACAAGGTGACGGAAAAAACACCGAACATAATAGATTATATTAAAAACGGTGAAATCGGTCTTGTTATAGACATCCCTACCAAGGCTAACAACTCCGGTACAGACGGTTTTAAAATAAGAAGAACCTCCGTGGAAGCATCCATAAATGTGCTGACTTCTCTTGACACGGTGGCAGCCCTGATAGAGGTTATGGAGTCCGGTATGGATCAGAATGATGAGGATGTTGATATATATAATATATCTGAGAATCATTAATGCACGGGACGACAGGAAATGTTTAAAAATAAAAAAATACGATTAAAAATAAAAAAGATATTGACAAGAATAATTTATAGGCTTATAATCACTTTTATAAAAAATCAGCAAAGGCGCTGTAGGATGATGTTCCTACCGCGCCTTTCTTTACGCAAATATTTATTAAGGGAGGACGATATGAGTTATATTTCAGACATTTTTGGAAGCATGGTTTTTAACGATGATGTAATGAAGGAAAGACTGCCTCAGGTAACTTACAGGGCACTGAAACAAACTATTCAGGAGGGAAAAAGTCTGGATCTGAATGTTGCACACGTAGTTGCAAATGCCATGAAGGATTGGGCTATTGAAAAGGGAGCAACACATTTTACACATTGGTTCCAGCCAATGACGGGAATAACCGCGGAAAAGCACGACAGCTTCGTGTCATCAGCAGGTGACGGAAAAATTATCATGGAGTTTTCAGGCAAGGAGCTCATAAAGGGTGAGCCGGATGCATCAAGCTTTCCGTCGGGAGGATTGCGCTCCACATTTGAAGCAAGAGGATATACCGCATGGGACCCTACCTCATACGCGTTCATAAAGGACTCCGCATTGTATATTCCGACGGCCTTCTGCTCCTACGGCGGAGAGGTTCTTGACAAGAAAACACCGCTGCTTCGTTCCATGGAGGTGCTTAATCAGCAGGCTCTCAGGATATTGAGATTATTCGGAGACAAAGAAACAAAAAGAATTACTACGACCATGGGACCTGAACAGGAATATTTCCTGATAGACAAGGAATTGTACGACAGGAGAAAGGACTTAATATACACGGGCAGGACATTGTTCGGCGCCAAGCCTCCCAAGGGACAGGAGCTGGAGGATCATTACTTCGGAGTTATCAAGCCGAGAGTTCAGGAATTCATGAAGGAGCTTAACACTGAGCTGTGGAAATTAGGCATACCGGCAAAGACGGAGCATAATGAGGTTGCACCGGCACAGCATGAGTTGGCAGTTGTGTTTTCCAATACAAATGTTGCTTCAGACCACAATCAGCTGACCATGGAGCTGTTAAAAAGAATTGCCTTGAAGCATGGACTGGTATGTCTTTTACACGAAAAGCCATTTGCAGGCATAAACGGAAGCGGCAAGCACAACAACTGGTCTTTGTCAACAAACGAAGGTATCAATCTGCTGGAGCCCGGCAATTCTCCTCGTGAAAACGCGAGATTTCTGTTGTTTTTGGTTGCGGTTATAAAGGCTGTGGACGAATATCAGGATATGCTGAAGGTATCTGTATCAACTGCCGGAAATGACCACCGCCTCGGGGGAAACGAAGCACCGCCTGCCATAATGTCCGTGTTTTTGGGAGACGAGCTGACATCCGTTTTAGAATCCATAGAGGGGGATGTGGCTTACGATAAGGAATACAAGAGAGAAATGACGATAGGTGTGGATGCTATCCCTGCCATACCAAAGGATACGACGGACAGGAACCGTACATCGCCCTTTGCGTTTACGGGAAATAAATTTGAATTCCGTATGGTAGGCTCAAAATTATCGATAGCGGGACCCAACATGGTGCTGAATACCATCGTTGCAGAGGAGCTGTCTTGGTTTGCGGACATATTGGAAAAGGCTGAGAATTTCAATGAGACACTGGGATGTATCATAAAGGATACGGTTAAAAATCATAAAAGAATAATTTTTAACGGCAACAACTACTCGGATGAGTGGGTACGGGAAGCCGAGAGAAGAGGTCTGTTAAATTTAAAATCAACTCCCGAAGCCCTGCCATACTTTGCGTCAGATAAAAATATAAGGGTGTTCGAAAAGTTCGGAGTTTTTTCGGAAAAAGAAATTCATTCAAGAATGGATATATTGACGGAGGATTATTGCAAGGTTATAAACATTGAAGCATTGACTATGACAGAAATGATTAAAAAAGATATATTGCCTGCCGTATCCTCATATATCAGCGAACTGTGTGAAACAGCAGCTTCTAAAAAATCCTTCCTGCCCGATGCAAATTGCGATGTTGAAAAGGCTCTGGTTACCAAGCTTTCACTGCTTTCGGCTTCGCTGTACAGAGACATGGAGACACTGGATAACTTGCTCATTGAGGTAAGAAACTGCGCCAACGTGAATGAGGCAGCCTTGTTTTACAGAAATTCCGTATTTTCAAAAATGCAGGAGGTTCGTGTAATGGTTGACGAACTTGAAGTAAACACCGCGGCAAAGTATTGGCCATACCCGACCTACGGTGAGCTGCTGTTCAGTGTGTAAAAAATAATTTAAAAAAACACTTGACATTTTTTAAAATTTGCATAAAATTATATAAAATGAAATAAATATTAACAGCGATGACAGGAAGAGTAGTATAGGTTTAAGTCACAGAGAGATAGAGATGGTGAGATTCTATTACAGCAAGCTTATTATGAAGAACGTCCTTGAGCTTTTGACCCAAATTGTTTAATTAATTTGATTAAACAAAAGTAGGCTCAGACGCAACCGAGCGATAAAGCGGCAAAGGCATGTCAGTGTCTTTCGAGTGAGCTTTACAGCTAATAAGGGTGGTACCGCGGAAAACTTTCGTCCCAATAAACACATAGTGTTTATTGGGACTTTTTTTTATGGTGCTATCACCATTTGTTTGAGCGGCAGCGATGAACAAATGGATGGTAGACCTAATGCAGCGTAATCCAAATTTGTGCGACCGTAGGGAGCGGACAAATTTGTGATGGAGCCTGCGTATCCTCGTATTTGAATTAACATATGCAAGCATAAACCAAAAATCAAAAAACAGAAAGGGAAAATATTATGACAAAGCAAAACATTTACCGTACGCACAACTGCGGAGAATTGAGAGAAAGTGATATCGGAAAGGAAGTAAGATTAGCAGGATGGTTTGAAAATGTAAGGGACCACGGCGGAGTAAAATTTATTGACTTGAGAGACCAATACGGACTGATACAGGTAGTTGTTGAAAATGAAAGCTTGATTGAAGGAATCACAAAGGAAAGTGTAATCAGCGTTTCAGGCAAGGTTATAAAACGTGACGAGGACACAATAAACGAAAAAATTGAAACAGGGACTATAGAGGTTGATGCAAAATCCATTGAGGTGCTTAGCAGGACACGGGCGAATCTCCCCTTTGAAATAACATCCTCAAAGGAAATAAAAGAAGATTTAAGATTAAAGTACAGATATCTGGCATTAAGAAACAAGGAAGCACAAAAGAACATCATAATCCGTTCTAAAATCATTTCATTCCTGAGAGTTAAAATGGAGGAATTAGGATTTTTAGAAATTCAGACTCCCATATTGACAGTTTCCTCTCCCGAGGGTGCGAGAGATTACATCATCCCAAGCAGGAAGCATCCGGGTAAATTTTATGCGCTGCCTCAGGCGCCTCAGATGTTCAAGCAGCTGCTTATGGTGTCAGGCTTCGATAAATATTTTCAGATAGCTCCGTGCTTCAGGGATGAGGATGCAAGGGCAGACCGCTCACCGGGAGAATTTTATCAGCTGGATTTTGAGATGTCCTTTGCCACTCAGGAGGATGTGCTGCGTGTGGCAGAGGAGGTGCTGTATGAAACATTTGCAAAGTTCTCCGACAAGGAGGTTTCAAAGCCGCCATTTGTGAGAATCCCGTACAAGGAAGCAATGATAAAATACGGAACCGATAAGCCTGATCTGAGAAATCCTCTGAGCATCGTCGATATAAGCGATTTATTCAAGGAAACGGGCTTTGCACCCTTTAAAGGAAAGACTGTGAGAGCAATCAACGTCAAGGACTGCGCGTCACAATCAAAAAGCTTTTTCGAAAATATGCTAGATTATGCCGTTTCAATCGGAATGAAGGGTCTCGGCTACATCAAGGTTGATGAAGAAATGAAATTTCACGGTCCCATCGACAAATTCCTGAAGGAAGAGGACAGGGCAATATTGACTGAAAGAGCCGGATTGGAGCCGGGATGCGTATTGTTCTTCATAGCGGATGATAAGGAGTATGCTCCCAAATTAGCAGGAAACATAAGAACCGAGTTAGCAAGGCGTTTGGAATTAATTGATGAGAGCAAATTTGAGATGTGCTTTGTGGTTGATTTCCCCATGTATGAGACGGATGAAACAACGGGAGAAATATCCTTCACACACAATCCGTTTTCCATGCCTCAGGGCGGATTGGATTCATTGCTGCACAAAGACCCGCTTGACATTGTTGCGTATCAGTATGATATAGTATGTAATGGAATAGAATTATCGTCGGGAGCCGTGAGGAACCACGATATTGACATTATGACAAAGGCGTTTGAGCTTGCCGGATACACAGAAGAGGATTTAAAGACTAAATTTACGGCTCTATACAATGCTTTTAAATACGGAGCGCCTCCTCATGCGGGTATGGCTCCCGGAATCGACAGAATGGTGATGCTTCTGACGGGAGAGGAAAACATAAGAGAGGTCATAGCATTTCCTATGAACAGCAATGCTCAGGATTTACTGACAAATTCACCGAATGCTGTCAGCGAGCAGCAGCTCAGGGAAGTTCACATAAAAATAAGATAGGAGCTGATGAAATGGTAGGCAAGGAAGATATACTGAAAATAGCAAAGCTTGCAAGGCTTTCGGTTGATGAAAGCAAGATAGATGAAATAACTAAGGATATGAATGAAATAATAGAATTTGCCAATACGATTAACACTGCGGTCACCGATGATGAATCGGAGGATTTTGAGGGAATAAACAATATAGTCAATGCCTTTCATGAGGATGAAGTGGTGGAATCCTACGACCGTGAGCTCATATTAAAAAACAGAGAAGGCGGCGTTGACGGATATTTCTTTGTTAAAAGAAGGAGTGAAAAATAATGCCCGATTTAAGAACAGGAAAAATAAAATATTTAAATGAGCTTCTGACGGCTAAGGAAATATCCTGCGTCGAACTGACACAAAAATATATTGATGCGATAAAAAAGGAAAATACAGTCCTCAATGCCTATGTCAATGTAACTGAGGCGGATGCATTGAGTACAGCGAAAGCAGTGGATGAAAAAATTCAAAGAGGTGAGGAACTTTCACTTCTTGAAGGAATCCCCATGACCTTGAAGGATAACATTTCTACAAAGGATGTGGAAACAACCTGCTGTTCCAAAATATTGAAGGGCTACGTTCCCGTATACGATGCAACCGTGTGGGAAATATTGAAAAAGCAAAATGCCGTGCTGCTTGGAAAAACAAACATGGATGAATTTGCAATGGGGTCATCATCCGAAACATCATGCTTTGGAGGAAGCCTCAATCCTCATAACATTGCTCATGTAGCCGGAGGAAGCTCGGGAGGAACGGCCTCGGCAGTTTCGGGAAGCATGGCGGTGTACGGTCTCGGGTCGGATACCGGCGGTTCGGTAAGACAGCCCGCCAGCTTCTGCGGTCTGGTGGGCTTAAAG
The DNA here is from genome assembly GCA_023425285.1 of Bacillota bacterium. GTDB lineage: Bacteria > Bacillota > Clostridia > Tissierellales > Sedimentibacteraceae > Sedimentibacter. Next base: position 3,360 of record JAFACY010000104.1, on the reverse strand, counting down.
CCAACCTACGGCACGGTATCACGATACGGTCTCATTGCATATGCTTCGAGCTTTGACCAGATCGGTCCGATCGCGGGAAGTGTGGAGGATGCGGCAATAATTTACGATGCAGTTTCAAAATACGATAAGAGGGATTCCACATCTACAGGCAGCAGAGTTAAGACTGCGGATACCCTCAATGACAGCATCAAAGGGATGAAAATAGGAATTGCGGAGGAATATTTTGACGGAGTCAGAGAAGACATAAGGGCTTCCATAAAAAAGGCGCTCAAGGTGTATGAAGCTTTGGGAGCGGAAATAATGGAGATTAAGCTTCCGTCACTGAAATATGCCCTGCCCGTATACTATATACTTGCATGTGCCGAAGCATCATCAAACTTGGGCAGATACGACGGCATACGCTACGGCTGCAAGACAGACAGCTACAAGGATGTGAATGATATGATAAGCAGGACGAGGAGCGAAGGCTTTGGCAAGGAGGTTCAAAGAAGAATATTGCTTGGAACCTATGTATTAAGTGCCGGTTACTACGATGCGTATTATAACAAGGCACAAAGACTGAGGGAAACAATAGTCAAAGCCTTTCAGGATGCTTTTTTGGAATGCGATGTTATGATTACACCAACAGTTCCGACCACCGCATTTGAAACAAATTACACCCTGCAGGACCCGGTTGAAACGTATCTCACAGATATATGCACCGTTCCCGTAAATATTGCGGGTCTGCCTGCTCTGTCAATACCCTGCGGATTTGACGGCAAGGGTCTTCCCATAGGTATGCAGATAATCGGTAAAAGCTTTGATGATGCCAGAATATTGAATGCCGCGTATCAGTATGAGCAGTGCGTTAAGGATGAGATATACAAGAAATCAGATATGGGGGTGACAATATGAGCTGGGAATTGGTAGCCGGACTGGAAACTCATATAGAGCTTTCCACAAAGACAAAAATATTTTGCAATTGTACCACAGAATTTGGAGGAGAACCGAATACTCACTGCTGCCCCGTGTGTATAGGACTTCCCGGAACGCTGCCTAAACTGAATGAAAAAGTGGTTGAGTATGCCGTGAAGGCAGGTCTTGCCACGAACTGCAGCATCAGAAGCATATCCAAGATGGATCGTAAAAATTATGTGTATCCCGATTTGCCAAAGGCGTATCAGATATCCCAATACGATAAGCCCCTGTGTGAAAACGGATATGTGGAGCTGAATTCCGGCAAGAAAATAAACATAAACCGTATCCACATCGAGGAGGATGCGGGTAAATTGGTTCACCAGAGAGGCGACATATATGTGGACTACAACAGAGGCGGAGTTCCTCTAATTGAGATAGTTACGGAGCCGGATTTCAGAAGCATAGATGAGGTTGTGGAATACGTTGAAAAGCTGAGGCTCATCATGAAATATACAGGAGTGTCGGACGTCAGGATGCAGGAAGGTTCTCTGAGGTGTGACGTCAATATTTCGATCAGGAAAGCAGGCGAGGAGAAATATGGTACGAGAGCCGAAATAAAAAACATGAACTCAATAAACTTCATAGCAAAGGCGATGGAATATGAGTTCGGACGACAAATCGATGTGCTTGAAAGCGGAGGAGAAATAGAGCAGGAAACAAGAAGGTACGACAGCAACCTGAACATAACCGAAAGCATGAGAAGCAAGGAGGATGCCGACGACTACAGATATTTCAGAGAGCCTGATTTAGTAACCATTTCAATTTCGGATGAGCAGATTGACGAATATAAGAAAAGTCTGCCCGAGCTCCCCCGGGAAAAATTCAAAAGATTTATCCACATGGGTTTGTCAAAAGACGATGCGGAGCTCCTCGTTAAATATAAGAAGGTTGCGGATTATTTTGAAGAAGCATGCGAGGGAGTGACAAGTCCGAGGACTGTTTCCAACCTTATTTTGAGTCAGGTGTTCAGACGATTTTCCACAGATTCCGAAAAGGAAGAATTTAATATCTCCATTCCTCCCAAATATCTGACGGAGCTTGTGCTGTTAACGGAAAAGAAAAAAATTAATTCTCAGGTTGCAAGAAACACTCTGGAAATGATGCTGGATGAAGGAAAGCCGGCATTGTCGTTTGTTTCCGAGGAGGATATGCAGGGTGTGGATGAGGATGATTTAAGAGCCTTGTGTCAGAATGCAGTGAATGCAAATGAAAAAGCCGTGTCGGAATATTTGGCGGGCAAGGAAAAGGCAATAGGAGCAATTATGGGCTTTATTATGAAGCAGTCAAAGGGTAAGGCAGATGCGGCACGTGCAACCGAAATTGTCAAAGAAATTATCGCAAAGGGAAAACAATAGATGAAGTACAACAATATAAGGGCGGCTAAGTTTATCAGCAGACCAAACAGGTTTATAGCAAATATTGAAATTGACGGCGTCAGGGAAATATGTCACGTTAAAAACACGGGACGATGCAGGGAATTATTGACAGAGAGTGCTGACATTTACGTACAGGAATTCGACAACTCAAACCGTAAAACAAAATATGACCTCATATCGGTATTCAAGGGTGAAAGATTAATCAACATGGACAGCCAGGTGCCTAACAAGGTTTTTCATGAGCTTTTGCTTAGCGGAAGATTGTTCAGCGATATTACGCTTATAAAGCCGGAATGCAGGTATAAAAATTCGAGATTTGATTTTTATGTTGAAGCTGATAATAAGAAAATATTTATTGAGGTTAAGGGAGTTACATTGGAGGAGGATGGCGTAGTCATGTTCCCCGATGCTCCCACCGAAAGAGGACTGAAGCACCTGCATGAGCTTGGTGACAGCATAGAAGAAGGTTATGAAGCATACGTGTGTTTTATAGTGCAGATGAAGGATGTGTCGTATTTTACGCCCAATTATAAAACTCACAGAGAATTTGGAGAAACACTGAAAAGCATCAGGGAAAAAGGTGTGAAAATAATTGCCTTTGACTGTGAGATTCAGAAGGACAGTATTGAGGCAAGGGACACCGTTGATATTATTTTATAAATCAATAGTTGTGTAACATCTCTTATTAGGGGTATAATGTACAATGATAAATTATCAGTATCGGATAAGGAGAGTGCGGTGTGAGTAAGGTATATTTTATTGAAAATAATGAATCTGATTACAATCAGCTTGGGAGAGATGCAGTAAGGCTATTAAAAACCATAGTTTCTGAAACAAATCACAAATTTGAAAAGGAAGTGCCTATAAAGGTTCATTTCGGGGAAAAAGGAAATACGACATTTATTCCTCCGCAGTGTTATGATGAAACCATAAATTATCTGAAGGAAAAAGGAGTCGCTCCCTCATATATAGAGACAAACGTATTGTACAGAGGGTCGAGAACTACAACCGGAAAGCATATAGAGAC
>JAFACY010000052.1 GCA_023425285.1 Bacillota bacterium | reverse complement strand
ACGCGCCCTGCTCATTTTAAAAAAATGGTCGACAGGGCTTAGGTGGTCGTTTTTTGTCTTTTGAGAAATACATCAAAAATATATGATTTTTATTTCATTTTTCACTTGACATCACACCGCTGGACTTCCTATTCGGAAATCTCAACTCTCAGTATTTCCAAAGCCCTTCTTGTGCGGGTGGACACCGTCCCCTCCGGCACATCCATAATTTCCGCAGTTTCAGCTATAGTGTATCCGCCAAAGTACCTCAGTACGATTATCCGTCTAAGCTCCTCCGGCAAATTGTTCAATGCATGTCTTAGATACATTGAATTATCGTCATCATTGTATGATTCCTCCGGAAGAATCTCCATGGTTAATTCCCTTTTATTGTTCCTTATGATTTTAAGACATTCATTAATCAGAATTCTGGTAACCCACGTTTTCAGATATTTAGGCTCTCTCAGATCATGCCTGTGAGCATACCCCTGATACACTGCCTCATCAACCGCATCCAATGACTTAGCTTCGTTCCGAAGATAACCATATGCAACTCTGTAAAGCATTTCCTTATTTTCAGTTATAAAAGAAATGTAATCATCCTTGTCAATTCCTTTTTTAAACATTGCACTATTACCTTCCCTTCTGACTATTAGAGTAAGTAAGACGGTATTTTCATTTAAAAAAATTAAAAAATTTTAAATAATAAAAAAGGGCTTTGCAGACCCTTAATATTCTATCAATGCTTTATTACTTCACCATTCAGCTCAACCACAATCAGCTCAGGACGATTGAAAATTCTGAATGGGAAAAGGCTGTTTCCTAAGCCTCTGCTTACAATCATGGTCGTATTATCCTCCGTAATCATGCCTTCCGTATATTTTGGGAAAAAGCCCTGGTTTGGAGAAAGTATACCACCTATAAAAGGAATCCTTATCTGACCGCCGTGAGCGTGACCGCTGAAAACCAAGTCAATATCCGCATCTTTATATACATCAATCAGCTCAGGTCTGTGTGAAAGAAGTATATTGAACTCTGTTGATGAGCTTTCACACAGCTCTTTTATGCTGCCCTGTGCATACACACGGTTTGCATCATTAAAGTTATTTCCCTCCGTATATATAAGTGCAGGGTCAGCCATACCCATAATTCCTATTCTTTCGCCGCTATGATTATATATCAGGTATTCATTATCCAAAACATTTACACCGAGTTTTATAAGCTCTTCCTTCAGCTTGTCATAGGACGTGGAAAGCTGTTCGTGATTACCCGAAACATAATATATGGGAGCGACATTTACTATATGTCTTACAAAATCAACGGCTATATCAACTCTCGTACGTCTCCTGTCAATCAAATCTCCCGTGATGACTATCATGTCGGGATTAATGCCTTTAATTACATCGTACAATTTCCCACGGAAATCCTTGTTATGCAAATCAGAAATCTGCAAAATTTTAAAGCCGTTAAAATTGATGCTCAGCTTTGAATTTCTATATTCATATTTAGATACAACCACGGAATTGTTCTGCCACATAAGAAAAATTGTCATTGCGATTACAAAAAATATAATAAACAAAATGTTATTCTTCATGCTATTTATCCACTATGGTATCTATGTTTTTTAATATTATGGAAATTGTTCCGTCGGGATTTGTTATAAATTCAACCTTTTCTTTGTTGCTCAATATTTCGTAGGGTATGTTTATTTCAATTCCTTCGTCTGTGATTAATTTCTGCTTCGTTTTTATTTTGTTTGCGTAGTTGAAATTAACCTTTACCTCAGGCTCTCTTATACCCTTCATTTTTATTTCTTCGCTGTACAATTTCTTTGCTTCACTGTCCTTAAATACCTTTTCGGATATTTCTTCGACATTGATATTGAGAGATTCCTCCACGTTTTCTCTGATGATATTTTTCACCTTGCTTTTCATAAACATGTCATCATCATAATATTCCTTAATTATTTTATCGGTGGTTTCCGTAATAATCTTTACCTTTTCCTTGTCCGGCTTTTCTTCCTTGCATTCAAGTATATGCTTTGAAATATAATAGCATGGTTCATTATTGACCTGACATTTCTTTTCTTTTACAAATATATTGAGACTGCTCAGCTCCACAAATATGAATTCATCAATTTTCTGCGTCGGAGCAGGCAATGAGCAGGGCTGCTCTATGATTATATTTTTAGTGTCTTCCTCCTGCTTTGTAAAGTGGATGTACCCTTTTTTATAATTAAGCTTGAGTATTATCATATAATCCTTATTAAATACATTTGCCTGAACAAACAAAAGGTCACAGGGCTTTATATCCGGATTTTCTGATAACAGACTGAAAAAGGTCTGTGATACCGCATGGGTAAATTTAATAAAATCATCTGTATTCAGATATTCATTGACTGAGGTTAAAAACGAACCCTCATTATTTGTAAATTTGGTTTTCTTTAAATCCGCATCGTTGTAGCATTTGATTATGTGCTTTTCCGTGTATTCTCTCATTTCATCGTTAAATGACATGAGGTTATCGGATAGTACCGGTATTCCTAAGCTTGTGTCAAGAATGTGCAATATTGCTTTTGATATTGAAACGCTCATTTTGTCCCCTTAAAATTGTATTTTGGCATGATGACCATATGACTTACGGGAAGTGCCGCAATTAAAATCCCCGCATAAATCCATATGTTAATTTTGTTCAACAGTATGTGAAGTAGTGCAAAGACGCCTGTGACTGCCAATGAAGCAATGTATCTGCCAAAGTCTTTTGATTGATTTGATCCGTCAATTTCTCTTGAAAATGGCAGAGCATCAAATATAATCCTATATATCACAGGCAATATCACAAGGCTCGCTAACATTATTACAATTATATCATTTATGAAGAGATTCTTAAACACAAAAATGTATATGGCACTGCTTACCAACAACAGTGGTATAAACAATCTGATGGTAACCGATGTCAAAATACCTGAATTCAATTCCCTGGTATGTTGAAATCCCGAGGTATAATAGACGTATGACCCTTTCCATGCTGATGAGTATTTAATCAGCTCAAGTACGGATGGAAAAACCATAAACACAAAATATAGATACATATATTCATATCCGCCTGTCGTATCATAATCCATTCTCATCCTCATGTTAAACAGCATTATAACCGGCAGTAAAATTCCCACAGAAAGTGCGGGATATATTTTCAGTTTAAGACTGCGATCGCTTCTTAAAACCGCACAGGAAAAGTGATACGCCTGTCTTTTTATGTTGTTGCGAATAAACAATTTGCCCATCAAATTTTCTATTATGTGCCTTGATCGTCTTTCCTTTCCCTCGCCCTCCAATTTTATTAAAAGCGATTCCATCCTTTTACTCAGTCTGAGATAAAGCAGGAAGCAGGCTACAGGCACTATTACTGACAACAGGGTAAATACATACAAATACGATTCTCTCCCGCCGTTGAACAGAATTTCAAAGGGTGCTCCAAACCACAATATGGGGTTGAAATAGTTGTGGGGCTCAAATCTATATGCAATATTCCGGATTTCGGTAAAATCAATCATCCTCATTGCTATCTGATATCCTACGGTAACTAAGACGGTAAGCATTATTTGTATTAAATTAATTATATTTCTTAACAGTTCTCCGTCAAAAAATCTCAGTATCAACAAATATATAAATGCTGTTATCAAAAAAATCAACAAATCAATCAACAGAATTTCCAAAATAAATATGGGCGCAGCAAGAAAGCCGTTCAATCTGACAATTGCAAGCAGGGATGGTCCGGCTAAAAATAGGTTCAGTCTGAACATGTAAATAAGTACATGAAGCACCTTTGACATAGTAATAACCTTGCTGTCTATGGGCTTGGGCAGCAATATTTTCTTGTCCTTCGTATCCAGTATAACGTAAGAAAAATCTGAAATGAGATACATGGATGTCATAAAAAAGAAAGCACCCGAAAAATATATCATGCGTATCATTTCATCCTTTATAAAGTAAATAAAAAATGCCAGTAATACGCCAAAAACCAAGTGAAGAAGATACCTTCTGATAAATGATATACTTTCTTCCCCGCTCTCTTTCTTTTTCTGATTTTCAATGATTGGAGCAGATCTTGAATCCAACACCAATTTTGTTTTCAAAATAATCCGCATAACCTTGTAGTCTATGCCCATTTTCTCAAACAAGCCGCGAAATTTATCGAGTATTTTCAATGAAAGAAAATTTTCCATTATATCACCCCTAGCTCATAAAGCTTGTTATAAACCTGTCCGCAAGCTCTTTGTGATCATTGAATCCTGTTATTTCATTAAAAATTGTTTCCAGGGTGGAATCTGATCGTTTTTTCCTCACATCCTCCATGGTTCCGTCCATGACAATTTCACCTGCATTTAAAAGCAATATCCTGTCACTTAATTTCTCGACAACCTCTAATATATGAGATGAATAAAAAATGGTTTTTCCCACACCTTTCAAGCCCTGCATTATTTCCTTAAATACAAGGACACTGTTGGCATCAATTCCGCCCAGAGGCTCATCTAAAAACAGTATGTCGGGATTGTGCAGCATGCCTGTAATAAGGGAAAGCTTTTGTCTCATTCCCTTGGAAAATGTATGAATTCTTCCGTAAAGTGCTTCACTTATGCCGAAAACCTCCATCATTTCCTTTGCCTTTGCAACTGCCTTATCCGATTCGATGCCGTAAAGCATACCTATAAAGCTTATGTATTCATATGCGGTCAGATTATCATACATATCAGACACCTCAGGCACGTAACCTATTCTTCTTTTGTAATCAATTCTGCCTTTCACTTTCTCACCGAATACAAAGACATCCCCGTCGTATTCATCGATGAGACCGAGAATGATTTTTATTGTCGTACTTTTGCCTGCACCGTTTGAACCTATGTATCCGATGATTTCTCCCCTGTCCACACTGAAATTAATATCTCTTAGAACTTCCTTATCTCCGAAGCGCTTGCTTACGTGTTCTAATCTTAATACTTCTGTCATTTCTAACCCCCATATATAAATTATAAATACAAATCCATCAATATTTCATTATAGTATGTACCGTTAACATTTGAAAAATTCTTATGCTCGCCGACTCTGACAAAGCCTAATCTTTCATACAGCTTTATGGCATTATCATTGCCTTCTATAACACCTAAAAATATATTTTTTATTCCTTTATTTTTCGCAAACGATATGAGCTCCTTCATACCAGCAGTTGCAATTCCCATGTGCCAGTATTCCTTTTTCACGGAAATTGCTATTTCGGCATTATGTGCTATCCTTGCTCTTGTTGAGCTGCTGATATGAGACATGCTGACAAGATTGTCATCAACAAAACCCAGGAGCATAAGCATATCAGGATTTTCCTTTGCATTTTTAAGGTATTCTCTTTCCTGCTCCAGAGTCAAATGAAATCCGTCCTTTCCGAATAAAAGATTATCACTTTCACCGCCTACGGCATTGAGATATACAATCATTCTTTCCGCATCAGATTCCTCCGCATTTCTTAGCAGCAAGTCTTTTCCGTTTTTTAATTTTACTATTGTTCTATAAACAGCCATGCCATGCCTCCTTATATTTTTTATACTTCTTTTTCAAATACTAAATCAAATTCCTTGATAACTCCGTGACCGTTAATTGCTGCCGGAATAGCTGTTACAAATCTCCAGCCCTCCTCACTGAAATGATCAATTAATTCCCTGTGATCAGGCTGACTGAAAACTGCTCCTGCAGCTATTGCTCTTATGTATATGTACTTATAAATTTTAATCACTCCCTTTCCTCACCTGATGACAAAAATGGTGAATACATCATAAGCGCATGATTTTCTGTGATGTATTCCTCGTCTATAAATCTGCCGTCTGAGGCATATACCCTTCTGTAAAGCTCGTTGTGTCTGCTGAATCCGCCCCAATACTCACTTTTGAAGCTGTGATTTTTTTCCGTTACCTCGTACTTGTATCTGGGTATAGAGTCAGAACGCCATTCACCCTCTAAATCCGTATCACCAACCTTGACGCACAACTGAAAATCATCGTCCGTATCATTTCGTATCATTAAATCCCTGTACGGATACACACAGGTTGCACCACTGCCGAAGGGTTGTGTCCTGTTGGAATCCGGAAACACATCAAAGGAATGTCGGTATCTTTCAACGACGGTCAGCGGTGTGTGAAGCGTCATCCAATACAGCAGATTGGACAACTGACACAGCCCACCTCCTATACCGTAGGTGTAGGAGCCGCAATACAGCACCATCCCCGGGACGTATCCCTTTTTTGCCGCAGGTCTTCCTATCAGCCTCCAATAGCTCATGGTTTCACCGGGCTTTATAACTATGCCGTCAAGCTTTTTTACGGCATGCTTAAGATTTATTATCTTATTGTACTGGTACTGCATGTCGACATCCTTTAATTCCCTCAACAAAGGTGTTTTATGAGAAAAATGTACGTATCTGAGCTGTTCTCCAAGCTTCTTATCAGCAAATTTAAATTTGCCTGAATGCCAGAGTGCATACCGTGACAGCGTATAATATGTCTTTCCCAGCATTAATCTTAATCTGCTGCGTTTTATAGGTTTTAAATCCACCATGCCAACCTCCTGTCTTTATTCCGGCAATCATATTGCCACTATCAGAAATATAATTGCAAACATAGGAATCACGACCCAGAATATCTTTTGTATAGCTGAATAAAGCTCCGTGGGCTGTGGGTTTTCAACAGACAGAAAGTATGACAACTTAAAGAAAAGTAATGGCCATTTAATATCTATAAATGTGCCTGTAAGAAGAACCACGGCAGCAAGCAT
>JAFACY010000028.1 GCA_023425285.1 Bacillota bacterium | reverse complement strand
TATATTTTACACCTAAGATGTTTACTTATCTGTTTATATGCGGCATACTGAGAGCAGGCGGAGACACAAAATTCTGCATGGTTGTAGATATTATCTCAATATGGTTCATAGGTGTTCCGCTTTCATTCATATCAGTGCTGTTTTTCAAACTACCCATACATTATGTAATAGCAGTGGTATTCAGTGAGGAAATAATAAAGGCTGTCGTCGTAATAGGCAGATATAAGAGTAAAAAATGGCTTAACAATCTGATTATGAATTGAGGTGGAAACATGAGGCACATATTTATTATCAATCCGGCAGCAGGCAAGGGCAAATTGCAGGAAGATATAGAAAAATCAATACACAGTGAGCTAAAAACAAAAGATTTTGATTACGAAGTATATTTCAGCAAATCCAAGGACGATATAAAAAGCTTTATAACAAATAAATGCAAGGATAACATTGAAAGTGTTTTTTACGGCTGCGGAGGTGACGGCACCCTCCACGATGTCGTAAATACATGTGTAGGTCTTGATAATGTCTATGCCGGCGTTATACCCTGCGGTTCTGGCAACGATTTTGTCAAGAACTTTGATAATCATGAGTTTTTCTACAACATAGACGCTCAGATTAACGGAGAGGCAGTAAATTTAGATTTAATCAAAGTTGATGATGATTATGCTGTTTCTGTCTGTAATATCGGCTTTGATGCCGATGCTGCATTCAGCATGCATAAATTCAAAAAAATCCCGTTCATAACCGGTTCCGGATGTTACATCATGTCCGTTATTTATAACCTGTTTAAAAAACTGGGAAAAGAACTGGAGGTAATAATAGATAGCGATGAGATTCTGAAAGGATCATTCCTGCTCGGAGTTGTCGCCAACGGTCATTCCTACGGAGGAGGCTACAAATGCGCTCCATTAGCCAAAATAAACGACGGTATAATGGATTTATGCTTTGTAAGCAATATCTCACGATTAAAAATACTGAGCGTATTAGGCAGCTATAAGGAAGGAACGCATCTCACAAATGAAAAGCTAAAAGACATCATAACATATAAAAAATGTAAGAACATTAAATTAAAAAGCCAGGAACCCATAAATATATGCATAGACGGAGAAAACTTCATACACAATGAAATTGAACTGAAAGTGGTAAAAGACACACTTAGATTCTGGATGCCGAAGGGTGTACAAGTACAAGCGGATAGCACAGTATCCATTGAAGAATAGCAAAGAGCCGGAGAGTTATAAATTCATCCGGCTTTCTTTTTAGTCTATAGACAATCTTTCGATTAAATTGTCATTTTTCATAACAGAGCTTACTACTACAGTACCTGCGAGGGTAACTACTACAAACTCTCCTATTGCGACATAAAATACATTAAGAATAAAGGGAGTGTTAAATAGATAAGTCAACTCCATACCTACCAGCAGGGCATTTGATATCACAGGTCCCAGGCTCGCAATTATCAGTGCTTTTTTATTGTAGCCTAAAAACTTTCTGACAGACACTATGAACATAATTGCCAGCAATGTTGCAAACGAGCCGACAACTATGTCAATCACACCTAATGGGCTTGCCAGGTTTGCCAGTACACATCCCAAAATTAATCCAAGACCGTATTTGGGCTCTATAAACGCAAACAATACTAAAATTTCCGATACTCTGAACTGAAGCTGCTCGTAGCTCATCCATGCAAATGTATAGGTTAGAGCGGCATATGATGCGGCTATAAGAGCAGTTCGTGTTATGAATTGAATATTACTTTTTCTCATTAAAAAAACTCCTTTCGAATAACGAATTCTTAGGGAGCCACAAAAAAACTTGATTTTTTAAGTGGGTGCCAAGAAAACACTTTGTTATATTTATATTTTTTAAGGGACGGCATAGCCGTCCCATACATATTATACTTACAGTATAAGCGACCAACACCAAATATAAAATTTGGGTTGTCTGCTTATCTCTTACTGAACTGTGAAGCTCTTCTTGCTTTTTTCAAACCGTATTTCTTTCTTTCCTTCATTCTTGAATCTCTTGTCAAGAATCCGGCTTTTTTAAGAATCGGTCTCAATTCTGCATCAACCTGTAAAAGTGCTCTTGATATACCATGTCTGATTGCTCCTGCCTGACCTGTATATCCGCCACCTTTTACGTTTACTAATACATCATATTGACCCATAGTATCAGTAATCATTAACGGTTCTCTTACTAAAACTCTTAAAGTTTCGTATTTGATGTATTCATTCAGTTCTCTTTTATTTATAACAATCTTACCTGTTCCAGGTACCATTCTTACTCTTGCTATTGCTTTTTTTCTTCTGCCTGTTCCTCTGTATTGTGCATCCATCTAATCGTCCTCCTCTCACTAAAACTCGTATACTTGTGGTTTTTGAGCTTGATTATTGTGCTCAGGACCAGCGTATACTTTAAGTTTCTTTAACATTTTTCTTCCAAGTGAATTCTTAGGAAGCATTCCCTTTACTGCAAGATATACCGGTTGTGTCGGTTTAGCCTTGAATAAATCTCTGTAAGGAGTTTCCTTCAATCCACCCGGATAAAGTGAGTGGTGTCTGTATAATTTCTGATCTAACTTTTTACCTGTCAATACAACCTTTTCAGCGTTAACTATTATAACGAAGTCTCCTGTATCAACGTGTGGTGTGTATATTGCTTTGTGTTTACCTCTTAATATCTTAGCAACTTCTGTTGCAAGTCTACCTAAAGTTTTTCCTTCGGCATCGATTACGTACCATGCCCTTTCAACTTCATTAGGTTTAGCCAAGAAGCTTTTCATCATGTTTCCTCCTGTATTTCTACTATTATACTATTTAAAATTATAATATATCGAAAAAACCTAACTCCGGGGCATTGGAACGGTTTTTCTCTAATCTTATCATACCTATGATATTTTATATTACTTACATAGCATTGTCAAGTAATTTTTAATTTTTTGTGTAATTTACATCCATTAAGAATAATCCCTGGGCAGGGGCTGTCTGACCTAAAATTGTCCTGTCCTTATTAATTATTGCCTCTTCTATACAATTTATACTTTTAGTTCCCTTACCGATATCTATCAGACTACCTGCAATAATTCGTACCATGTTGTACAAAAATCCGCTGCCTTTAATATAAAATCTGATCAATTGATTTTCCTTAATCAGTTCAGCTTCATAAACAGTCCTGACGCTTGTTTTTACATCAGATCCGGCAGCCATAAAACCCTTAAAATCATGTGTGCCGACTAAATACTTTGCAGCTTCAGCCATTTTATCAAAATCCAACGTGGCAGGGACAAAGCATGAATACCTGCTGTAAAACGGACTCCACACATTGTAGTTGTATATCTGATACATGTATGTCTTATCGTGAGCATCAAATCTCGAATTAAAATCCAAATTAACATCCACCGATTCAATTATCCTTATATCATTAGGCAAATTTGAATTTAAAGCAATTTTTATTTTCTCCTCCGGAATATTGGTATCCGCAGTAAAATTAGCCACCTGTCCCAACGCATGTACTCCGCTGTCAGTCCTTCCCGAGCCTGTTAAATTGACCTTTTGCTTCATCACGACACATATTGCCTGTTCAATGGTTTCCTGAATTGTAGCCTTATTTAATTGCGTCTGCCACCCGTGATACTGTGTACCGTCGTAGCTTATTTTAAGCTTTATATTTCTTACCATATCCTGATCATAATTATTGCTGCAAAATATACTATAAAAATACCTGACGCAACAAAATCACCCTTCGATATTTTAAGCTGTCTCATGCGTGTCCTGTTTTCTCCGCCTCTGTAGCATCTTGCTTCCATGGCCATAGCAAGCTCATCCGCACGTCTGAAAGCGCTTATGAAAAGGGGAACTAACAGAGGAACTAAGTTCTTTGCTCTGCTCATAATATTGCCGCTCTCAAAATCAGCACCTCTGGATTTTTGTGCCTTCATTATTTTTTCTGTTTCTTCCATTAATGTCGGTATGAAACGAAGAGCAATGGTCATCATCATAGCAAGCTCATGTGCCGGCAGCCCAAGACGCTTAAACGGCTTTAAGAGACTTTCTATGCCGTCCGTCAATATAATAGGAGATGTAGTAAGTGTCAGCAGTGACGTTCCCATAATCAAAAGAGTGAGACGTATGGCCATGAAGCCCGCCTGCCTTATTCCCTCTTCGGTTATTTTTATAAATCCTAACTGGTAAATTATTTTTCCCGGTGTCATAAGCAGATTAATAATGAATGTTATTATTATTATCATCAAAATCGGTCTTAAGCCCTTAATAACAAATTTAATCGGAACCTTTGACACCTTTATTGCCAATGCAAGAAACAATCCAACCACCAGGTATGTTACAAAGCTTTCAATAAGAAACAAGGATATTATAAAAACAAATGTCATTATTATCTTAACCCTGGGATCAAGCTCATGAACAGGTGATTCCACCGGGTAATGCTGTCCTATAGTTAAATTTTTAAACATTTCTCTTCCTCAATTCTTTCAAAATCTCTTCCTTTGCTTCTTCCACAGTAAGTATATCCGTCCTGATATTAAAACCCCTGCTTTTGAGCTCGTTTACTATTTCAGCAACCTGAGGCACTCCAAGACCGATGTTTCTCAACTCTTCCGCCTGAGAATAAATTTCCTTAGGTGTTCCTTCCATATGAACCTTACCCTTATACAAAACAATTACTCTGTCCACTAATTTAGCTACATCCTCCATACTGTGAGAAACTAAAATAACAGTTACGTTGGTTTTTTTGTGAAGAGTTTTTATTTTTTCAAATAAATCATTTCTGCCTGCAGGGTCAAGACCCGCCGTTGGCTCATCCAATACAAGATAGTTCGGCTTCATTGCCAGTACTCCCGCAATGGCAACTCTTCGCTTTTGTCCGCCCGATAAATCAAATGGTGAAGCATCCTTTATCTTATCGTAGTTGAAGCCTACTAACTCGAGAGCTTCTTTTACTCTTTTATCTATTTCTTCCTGAGGTAAGTTTAAGTTCACAGGTCCAAAAGCAACATCCTTAGCAACGGTTTCTTCGAACAACTGGTACTCCGGATATTGGAAAACAAGTCCAACTGTCTGACGAACCTTGCTTAAAAGTTTCTTATCCTCTCCGACGGTTGTTCCGTCAACAATTATTTTACCCTCTGTCGGCTTTTCCAATCCGTTAAAAAGCTGAATCAAGGTAGATTTACCCGATCCCGTATGTCCTATTATACCAAGAAAGTCGCCCTCCTTGATTTCAATGTTTATATCATCTAAAGCCACAGTCATAAAGGGTGTTCCTTCACTGTAGACATATCTTATGTTTTCTGCTTTTATTGACATAATAAATCCACCAATTCCTTTACGTCTATTATATCAGTCGGAACATTTATACCTTCCTTTGCAAGCTCCTGAGCAAGCTCTGTAACCTGAGGAACATCCAATCCGAACTTTTTGATTTCATCAATGTTTCTGAACACTTCCTTAGGAGTTCCGTCTAATTTTATATTTCCTTTGTCAATTATTACAACTCTGTCAGCCTGAACTGCTTCATCCATGTAATGTGTAATCAATAAAATTGTTTTTCCTGCCTTATTTAATTTTTTAAGAGTATCCATTACCTCTCTTCTGCCCGAAGGATCAAGCATCGCAGTAGGCTCATCCAGGACTATGCAATCTGAGTTCAGAGCAAGTATACCCGCAATTGCTATCCTCTGCTTCTGACCGCCGGAAAGCATGTGAGGGGGTCTTTTCCTGTATTCGTACATACCAACTGTATTCAGGGCATCATCAACTCTCTTTCTGATTTCAGCAGGCTCCACACCTTGATTTTCCGGTCCGAATGCTATATCCTCTTCTACAATTGTTGCAACAAGCTGATTGTCCGGATTTTGAAATACCATACCCGCCGCCTGTCTTATATCCCACAATTTAGAATCATCGGATGTATCCATGCCTTTTACATATATTTTTCCTTCCGTAGGAAGTAAAATAGAGTTTATCAGTTTGGCAAGAGTGGATTTTCCAGAACCGTTATGACCAATGATTGCTGTAAATTCACCCTGCTTTATCTGAAGGCTGATACCGTTCAATGC
>JAFACY010000010.1 GCA_023425285.1 Bacillota bacterium | reverse complement strand
CCAATGTATTACCGGAGCTTGGTGAAGAAAATATAAGAGAATTCACATTTGAAAATATATTCAGCAGGCTTTTTGAAAACAATTTATCTGTAAAAACAAAAAGTGAAAACTTTGAAAATATTATTTGCGCAGAAACGGAGAAAAAAAGAAATTTCCTGAGATCGTATGATGAATTTAAAGGATCGTATGCTTTCATGAAAATCATTGAAAGGTTCATCCATTATTTTGAGCATAAACTGATTCCTTTTGAGGATATTTATCACAACGGTAAAATAATCGAAAATAAACATCTGCTGAAAGCTTTTTTATTAAGCGGAAAATTAGATATGCCCACCGCAAAAAAATTAAAAATTATTGAAAACAGATTGATGAATAAGGTTCGCGACCACAAAAACAACCGCAGAGAAAAAATAGAAACAGCAGTGAGCAGATGCAACGGTCATGAATTTGAAATCAAAAGCTTTACAAGGGTTTTAGCGGCAAAGGAAACTAATTCCTTGGTGGAAAAAATTCACCGATTTACCGAATTTGACTGCTACGAACTGTATAAAAAGCTTTTCAGTGATAAAAGCTTATTTAAATCTCTTGGCAAGGGCCTGCCGCTTCCTGAGAATATGGATGAAATAATTGATTATACTATCAGAGGGATTGATGATCCTTATAACATACCTTATTCTGACGGAATTGCCATGATGTATCTTAAAATAAAGGCTGAAGGTATTGATGCATTCGGCAGCATAAAGCAGGTAATAGTTGATGAGGCTCAGGATTATTACCCCATGCATTACTGCGTGCTGAAGGGATTATTCAGAGATGCACGGTTCACAATTGTGGGTGATGTCAACCAGTCTATCGAAAAGAAAAGTGATTTATCCTTGTACGATGAAATTATCTCAATATTTAATTTTGAGAAAAGCAGCAAAATTTATTTGAATAAAAGCTACAGGAATTCATATGAAATAAGTAAATTCAGCGAAAAGCTGCTGGAGGAAAGAAGCATCGATACCGAGTATTTTAAAAGAAATGAAGAAAAGCCCGAAATAATTTCTGAAAAAAGCTCTGAAGGGCTGGATGACAAAATTATTGAGGATGTCGGCAAATATATGGATCAGGGATACAATTCAATAGCAATTATATGCAAGGACAGAAAGGAAGCCTCCGATTTGTATTTCAGGCTGAAAAGCAGGATTGATATTAAGCTTGTTGATTATGTAGGTGAACAAAATTTATCCGGAGCTATAATAGTACCTATTTACCTGGCAAAGGGACTTGAATTTGATGCGGTAATGATATATGAAGCAAACGATAAAAAATACAGCACCTCATTTGACAAGAAGCTCTTATATGTAGCATCAACAAGAGCACTGCACAGATTATCATTTTACTACACAGGAAAAATAAGCAGATACCTTAAATGAGCAGATGACTAAAAATAAAGGAGAACTTATGAAAAACGAGATTATCTTAAGAATATCGGATAATTTAAATAAAGTTATACTCGGAAAGGAAAAGATTCTGGAAAATGTCTTAATTGCTTTATTGGCAAAGGGACATCTGCTGATAGAAGATATACCCGGTGTCGGTAAAACCACTTTGGTAAAGGCCTTGGCAAAAAGCATTGATCTTTCATACAAAAGAGTACAATTCACGCCGGATCTTATGCCTTCGGATATTATAGGGATAAGCATTTATGATAAGGACAGAGGCGGCTTTATATTCAAAAAGGGACCGATTTTTAATCAGATATTTCTGGCTGATGAAATAAACAGGACATCTCCGAAAACCCAGTCCAGCCTTCTTCAGGCCATGGAGGAAGGAGAAGTATCAACCGAAGATGACCACTATGTTTTGGAGAAGCCTTTTATGGTATTGGCAACACAAAATCCTCTGGAATATCAGGGAACCTTCCCTCTGCCGGAGGCACAGCTAGACAGATTTTTGATGAAAATATCTTTGGGCTATCCGGATAAAAAGAATGAAATTGCCATATTAAAAAATAACGATATAATCAAAAATACATGTGAAATCAATCCTGTGGCAACGAAGACCGATATCAGGGATATTCAGGATGAGGTAAGCAATCTTACCGCTCATGATGATATTTTAGATTATATTATTGATATAGCAAATATGACCAGAAATTGTAAGGATTTAAAATTAGGAGCAAGCCCCAGGGCATCCATTGATTTGTTAAAGTCTTCAAAAGCAAGAGCATATCTGTATGGAAGAAATTATGTAATCCCTGATGATGTGAAGGAAATGGTTGTTCCGGTCTTAAGTCACAGACTTATCATATCTTCTGAAGCAAGAATGGAAAGAAAGACTACTGAGGAAATACTTCATGAACTTTTAAATCAGATAAGGTGTAAGTAAAACAAATGCGTAGAATAGGAATTATTTTTCTTTTTTTAATACTAACGGGAGCAGTCGTATTAGTAGGTGGAAGACTGCCCTATTTTCTGTTCTACACTTTTACGCTGTTTGTGATTATCCCTCTTATTCATTCATTGATTTCATTTTGGGGATTAAATGCAGAAATATCAATTCCACAAAATATCTTATATAAAAATGACACTGTAAATATCAATTATAAAATAAAAAATATCTCTCCTTTCATAATTCCATATTTAGCAATAGAAAGCAAGATGTACCAACGTAATCCATCAAAAGCTATTACCTCTTTGCCGGGAAGAACAATCAGCAAGTATTCTGAATCTGTAATACTTCGGAAAAGAGGCTATTGTAATGTCGGAGGAATTGATCTTACAATCCGGGACATTTATAAAATCTTTAAATTAAAAAAGAAATTTCCCAATAAAAAATCTCTGCTGGTATATCCGAAAATCATACCACTATCCTCTCTTAAAATTGCTCACAGCAATTATCTGGGAGAATTTATTGCTCTTGACGGACAGTTCGACGATAAAACGATGATGAACAGTCTGAGAGAATATGTACACGGAGATAATTTAAAATCCATTCATTGGAAGCAGACCGCCAAAAAAACACAACCGGTTATTAAGGTTTATGATAAACGCGCGGATGCCAAGGTTCTTATTTTTGTTGATAACAGCATTCATTCCTATAAAGATGATATAGACGAACGTCTGGAAGACAAAACGGTAGATATTGCACTAAGCATCACAGATTATTATTTCAATAAAAATATAGACTTTAAATTGTTTTATCAGAACAAGGATAAAATCTCCGGAATTAATGGTGCAGAAGCAGATGATATCAGGGTATTCCTGGAGGTCTTTGCAAGACTGGAAGCTGACGGAAAAATGCTGTTCCATAATTTTTTAGTTAACAATGTTGAAATGTCAGATAAAAATCCCATTGTAATTATAATTACCCCACATCTGGATAAAACTATCGGAGCTGCAGCTCTGGAGCTTTTAAGCAGAAATGCTGCTCCTTTCTTCATAATAGTGGGAGACAGAAAAAGAAATACCGGATTTTTAGATGAAGATATACAAAAAAAATTACTGAAGGAAAATATATCTGTATATCCTCTGGATTATTCTGCAGATATAAAACAAGTATTGGAGTATAAATATGAATAGATTATTACGCCATAAAAATTTCATGCTGATTTTTATGTATTTTATAATAGTTTTTTCATTGTCTTACCTTGTAGGTACCATGCTTACTCTCGATTTATCATTGGTAAGTCAAATCCTCATAGTATTTGCAGTCGCAATTTCGGCAAAGCTCATTGTTCAGAACAGGATATATATTTATATTATATTTTTTATCGTTGTAATCAGCAGATTTATTCCTGATGACATTGCACCGCAAAGCCATATATGTTTTGAAAGATTCATGATGGTACTGAGCAATGTTTATGAGCATCTGTTTATGAACAAACTCATTATGAGAGAAAACATACTTCCTTTCTGGATTATTACAATTGCAGTGTACTCAATCTATAC
>JAFACY010000185.1 GCA_023425285.1 Bacillota bacterium | reverse complement strand
CGTCTGCATCATATTTCTTTCTTTTTGCGGTTATTTCTTCGATTTCTATTTTGTAAATATTTACTGCTCTCATGATTGAGCCCGCTGCTATATTAAATAAATCCATTTTTCCCGATACATATTTTTCGCATATAAGCTTCATTGCATTCAGCTTTTCGTTATCATCGCCCATCAATCTTATTTTTCCTTTCACAACAGACGATTCATATTCTGTCGTAAATACCTTGCTTATAAGTGCTCCCGCTTTGGATTTATCCATTTCTTTTAATTCCTCTGTCGTTACAAGCTCCGGTATCCTTACTTGTCCGACAAAAGCTATGCTTACAACAGGATTTCCATCAAATATTCTAATCTTCTTGCCCTCTGCAGCAGAATGAAAATATAAATTGTTTCCGTCTCTTACTATGGAAAGTGGTATACCATAAGGATCATTATTTTCATCAACCATGGATAAAACTCCATAGTCCGCCTTGTCTATAACCTCCAATCCAAATTCTCTGCTCATTTCCCTGTCTTTTCGTCTCATAATTTTACCTGCCTATTTATAATTTTTTAAAAACATCTCTGTTTCTTTTCTGTTTTTTAATACCACTACTTTATGTTTGTATGTTTGGATTGTTTCTGCGTATTGGTCTCTTTTTTCCTTTGATCTTCCGTCAAATAAAATCCATTTAACAAACTCAAAATCAAGCTTTTCGATACATCCCGTAGCCATGTCCTCGCGTGTCCTGCCCTTATAGGTCACAGAACGCTTATACGCCTGGAACAAGCATGTTGTCCTTGAAAAATTCATAAATACGATCATATCTGCTTCTTCCATTCTTCGTTCTCTGTAGAAGCTTGTATAATTCCCGTCTATTACCCAACTGCTATTTTCATCTAAAAAATTTTTCACCATTTCTTTAGATGTTTCCGGATCTCGTTCCTTCCAATTTGGTTCAAATTGAATTTTATCCAAATATAAAACCGGACAGTTAAAAAATTCTCCAAGCTGTCCCGCCAGTGTAGATTTACCCGAACCACTGTAACCGATTATTGCAATTTTCATTTGTACCTCAATCGTAATAATACTTTATTCTAATAAAACTCTATGTTATACTGCATAATATAATAATACCAAATATTTGAAATAATTCAAGTACACTTTAAATAAAGGAGCGGCTATGGCAAATTTAAAAGCAGATGATTCCGCCAGATTAATTGGCAGACTCAGATTAGGAAACAATGTATACGCTGCACAGGGAGCAGTTCTCAGGTCTGTTGATGATTCAATTACAATAGAAAATGATACATGGATTCTTGAAAACTCTGTACTTATAGGCACTAAGGAGCACCCCTTAAAAGTCGGAAGCAAGACAGTCTTCGGACATAGGTGCATCGCCATAGGTGCAGAGGTAGGAAACTTATGTGAAATAGGAAACTGCGTAATATTCCTGCCGTATTCCAAAATCGGTAACATGTGTATTTTCGGCGAGGGAACCATCATACCCGAAGGTATGGTTATACCGGATGAGTCCGTAGTTGTAGGCAGGCCCGGAAGAATTATCAGAAAGCTGACTGACGATGATAAAAATATGATTGCCAGAATGAGAGGCAATAATATTGAGCTTAGCAGCTTTGTGGAAAATATCGTTGATTATGAGTCAAAGAGAGGTAGTACAATGGGAAAAACATATGAATATAACGGCATAAATCCAACTATATCAGAATCAGCATTTATATATGATTCGGCTGAAATAACCGGAAATGTAAAAATCGGAGATAACTCCATAATTGCATCCGGTGTAAAAATTATCGGAAATTCTCACGGTCCTGTCAAAATAGGAAACAACGTCCAGATATTAGAAAACTCTGTTCTTCATTTACTTCCTGACAATGAACTCGTTATCGAAGACAATGTAATAATCGGACCAAGCTGTATGATACACGGCACAACCATAGGAGCAAACAGCATCATCGAATCAGGCTCCATAATCTGTGACTACAGCAAATTAGGCAAAAACACCCTTGTTAAAGCAGGTACTCTTGTTAAACAAAGGAGTATTTTTAATGATGATGAGATTTTAGAAGGATATCCGGCAAAAAACATAGGGATGAATCAAGATATACAAAATAAGCCGGCATGGGCAATATAAAAAGAAAGCAACACTCACTTATGTCTATGTTATAAGCTTAATTATTATAAAGGTAACTGCTATTGAAATAACAGAAGGTAAAAGCCACGACTTTATGATATACGACGCATAATCTACCGCCGTATATTTTTTTCTGTTTTCATTTAAAAAATCACCTATTAATGATAGACACTCTTCAACCTGCGTCTTACTCATACCTTCAAAAACTACTTTATTTTTTAATAATGTTACTTCTGATTTTCCATCTAAAAAGTCAGCTTTGCAAGCGTCTATTATTTTGATTATCTAATCTCTGTTTTCAATGATTAATTTTTTATCTATTCCCCTGAATAAATATCTTCTGTTTTTATTGAAAATAATAACTCCCGCCACAAATGCAATTAAAACTATCGGTGTAATAAATGTGTAATAAGAACCATCATAGTTATTTTCAAAAGTAAAAACAACATGCGCGAATGAATACATTGTTGCATACCATATCATGTTATGATTTTCAGATATAAAATTTTCTGCCTTAAAATCCATAATTATAGAAACTATTACAAAAATCCCAAAGACTATTATAATTTTTAAAAATATTTCATTCATATTAATAGTTCCCCTCTTTTAATTTATAGTACTGGAGCGAACAACATATACCGGTTCACCGTCCTTGTACAGAGCTACAACATTGTGAATACGTTCCTTGCTTAATTCATCCTTATTAAGTGAAGTCATTTGTAAAAATACATCTATACTGCCTGTGTTATCAACTAATCTGGCGTTCAGATATGTTTCCTTGTTAGGTACTAAGTATCTTGATTCCATGTTGGTCAATTTCTCCGGGACCGCTTTATTTACTTTAATGTTTTTCAAATGTCCGTTTATCTCAAAATGCTTAACTGTATCATCTTCTGCTGCCGACTTTTCCATTTCAGCTATGGAGCCTTCGTGTATTATAATACCTTCAGCCATGGCACTTTCTTTCAAAAAATCATTTGAGGATTTTAAATAATCTTCATATAATTCATTTGGGATAATCATCATGGATATGGTTGATAAGGTGTTGATATTTCTTTTTACTGTCAGATGATCATTGCCAACCCTTTTACTCCAATAGGAGTTATTGTTATAATTTTCTCCCTCCAAATAATAATCCAGCAATATTTTCAATTCCTTGTACAGTTCTTTTTTATTTCCATAAAAAATACCGGCAAGCTCAAAATGCTTTAGCAGATCATTATGAAAAAACTCATCAACCTGTTCAGAGGACAGTGCCTTCGGCAAATGCCATGTTAAATTCATATGCCTGTGATTTTTTCTTATCTGAGAACTGATGCCAAGCATCACATTATCAGAATTTCTCAATGTTGTAATGTTTATTATGATATCCTTCATAGAAGGACCACTTGTTGTTTCATCACTGGTGCTGCTGTCTTCCACATACATATCTATTCCCTGCTCAGCCAATACCGCCTCTATATCCTCCACAGTTAAAGGAAATTGATATTGCTTTTCATCTGCGGTATCCGCACATGATGTAATAAGCATGATGGATGCTATGATAATACAAAGAGATGCCATTTTACTCTTTAAAAGCTTATTCATACTACCTCCCCTTTTCTACGGCACTTGGTTTATTGTAAAATCTATCAGATATTTGTTCTGGAAACCAATGCTTTATTGAATTCTACAAACTTTATTTGCTCATTTTCAATCATTTCAATTAAATCCTCTGCTTCAGCATATACCAGTACGCCATATGTTTTTACGCCATTCTTTTCGGCATAGTTAAGAGCTTCCTGATAAAATTCCGCTTTCCAAGGTATGCTTTCAATTAAATTGACCGCTTCCTTTCTGTCTATGGCATATTGCAGCAAGCTTTTATAATGAATCTCGTATGCCTGTGCTTTAAGTGTCTTGTCACTGTTTCCCGATCCAACAGGATTAACAAGCCATTTCATAATCGAAAAAGCTCTGTATTTTTTTTCAATATCATCATCCAAGTGAACTCCATTGCTTCCAAGCAATTGAATGCCTATCATATCCATAACATCCTCACCGGGCAATGCTGTTCGCACTCCTGCCCAAACAAACTGAACTTTAGGATATTTTGACTCCAAATTGTCCAGTTCTTCCATTGTCAAATCATCTTTAAAGCTAATTCCGGCAGAAACATACGAAACAGGATTCAATTTCTTTATATGATTTACCACATCCTCTTTCCAATCATCCATCACTTCATCCATAGTTTGCAAAGACTCATTTTTTAATAAAATATGATAAAACATAAGATTAGTATCATATCTTTCTTTATGTGTTGCATATATTTCACCACGTTTTATTTTAGAATTAACCTTATAATATTCATCCGAAAAAGTGTTTATATAATTATATTCTATTTCATACATTCCAAAGCCTTGTTTTTCAACATGTACAGCACTTACATCATATCCCGGCATATTTAATTCTGTAACCGCACTCATATCAAACTCAATATCCGTAGTTGATTTGCCGTATGTCAGTTTAGCCGGGTTGTAGTAAAGACTGTCAACAAGCGGTGAAATTATAAAAAAAACTATGAGCAGCAACGACAGCATCAGTGCAACAGATGTGAGCACCACCCTGTTTAACCTTTTATTTACGCTTTTTTTCAGTTTTGTTGTTTCATTCTTGCTTTTTTCGAGCTCGGAAAGCTCCGTCAAATCTGTAAATTCATCATCTATGATTTCAGACAAATATTCCTCTATGGCTTCGTATTTTTCTATATCCTGCTCTATGATGAGCTTTTCTTCTTCGGATGCCAATCCGTTCTTGTATCGCTCCAACAACTCTTTATATTTCATTTTTACCCTCCAACTTCGTTTTTAATCTTTTTCTGGCTCTGAAAAGCAGTGTCTTTGCAGCTCCCGCTGTCATTCCTGTGGTCTTACAAATTTCATTAAGGGTAAAGTCACAGTAATAGTAAAGGATCAGTATTTCACTGTAGGTGTGGTGAAGGCTTATAACCTGATTGTAGAGATTCTTTTTATCTTCGCTCTCTATCAATCTGTCCAAAGGCGTTACCGCCGAGGTCAATTTATCCTCCAATCCTTCGGTATTACTGTATTCCCTATCTTTTCTCACCCCGTCAATGAACAGATTTTTACAAACTTTGAAAAGCCAGTATTTTATGTAATCTACATCATCATCCAGTGACAATATGGCTTTAAAGAATGTTTCGCTGGTCAAATCCTGTGCCAGATGATAATCCTTGCACAGTGAAAAGGCATAAAGATAAAGCTCTCTATGGTATTTAATAT
>JAFACY010000175.1 GCA_023425285.1 Bacillota bacterium | reverse complement strand
GGTAGGCACTGCATGGAGAAATGAAATATATATAGTATCACCATTAAATCCAGGCACGGAGCATACCTATGATACACTTATGAAGGCAGCGGTGCATGAATTTGTACACGTAGTTCAATATAATATTTATCAGTACAATTATCCATACAGGTGGATGAATGACGGATTGGCTACCTATCTAGCCGATCAAGTGCCAAGCAGTACTGTAATGAAGACAATGATTGATGGAGGTCAAATCCCAACCTTATCAGATACGAATAAAAACTTTTTAGAAGTTGAAGGATATGCTTTTTCATATACTGTGGTCGAATACCTCGTAAAAGAATACGGCTATGAGACTATTGTTGAAATGATAAAATCATACAAAAATATAGAGACTATATTAGGAAAAAGCTTGGATGAATTTGAGAAAGACTGGATAAATTATTTGAAAGAAAATTGGGGAAGCAAATAAGATTTGTCTGACATAAATGTCTCTCTAGCTGTTTTTTCTGCAAAAATGTCCGATATATATCATGGAAATGATAGAAAATGACATAATATCGGAGGATACAATGAAACAGCTTAGAAAGATAGGGCTTATTCTGCTTGCGTCAGCAATGTTTTTTACATGTCCGGCATATGCCGCAGGGGCATATAAGAGTGAGAACATTAACGGGATAAAAATTAATCATGTTGATATAAAGATGGAAAGCAATATTAAACCTGTGGTTCTTAATGCCGGCAATCAGATGAATTCTACGGATTCGCTTGCAAATATGGCGAAAAATGCCGGAGCATTTGCGGCGATAAACGGAACATATTTTGAAGCTTACGGAGGGACACCTGTTCCGTGGGGAACCTTGATTAAAAACAATAAAGTACTGCATATAAGCAACGGAGGATCCGTTGTCGGTATAACATCTGAGGGTAGACTTATAGTGGACAGACTTACCTTTGATTTTGAAGGATATATAAATGGTGTATACAGAGCCATACCGTGGAGGATAAATCATCCGAGCACCGAAGCTGAAGCAATAACAATTTTTACTCCCGAGTACGGAACAGCTGTAAACGTATCAGAGGGAGCAAAGGCAGTAATCGTTACAAACGGAAAGGTTACGGATATAGCGACCTGGGATTTCAATATTCCTGCTGATGGCTTTGCAATTTTGTATAACGCATCGACGGCATATCTTGTTGATGAACGCTATAAAATTGGTGACGAGGTATACTACAAGGTAAAAATCAATACCACATTTACGAGTCCGGAGGATTGGGATGACATAGTATGCGGATTGGGAGCAGGTCCAAGCCTTATAATAAACGGAGTGATAACGGCAGACGGACCGGCAGAAGGATTTATGGAAGCTAAAATAAATACAAATAGCGCCGGAAGATCGTTTATAGGTGCCAAAGCTGACGGAACTATAGTAATAGGAAATATGGGTTCTGCCACGGTAGCAGGAGCAGCAGAGGCGTGCAGGAGCATGGGGCTTGTAAATGCCATGTGCCTTGACGGAGGCGGCTCCATAGCATTGTACTATCCTTCATCAAATGTAAATATGTCCGGCAGAAAAATAAATAATGCATTGTCATTTGTAGAGGAAAAGGAAGTAGTAATAACTGCAACACCAACATCATCTCCTGTTATAATAGACGGAAAAACGGTTGATCTTGATGTCTACAATATAAACAACAGCAGTTATTTCAAGCTGCGTGATATTGCGATGCTGCTCAATAACAGCAAAAAACAATTTGGAGTAGAATGGGAAGCAAGTAAAAATGCGATTAACCTTGTCAGGGACTGCCAGTATGTATCTGTGGGTGGAGAGCTGTGTGAACTGAAGGACAGAAACATTAAAAGAGCATTTGTGGCTAAATCGGATATTTACATAGACGGAACAATTGCAAAGATGACAGCATACAACATAGATTCGAACAGCTATTTCAGACTGAGAGATATTGCTGAGCAGCTGAATTTTGGTGTAGATTGGGACAGTAACACAAATTCAATCATTATAAGGACAGAATAAGATTATATAGGCAGTCTTTAACAGGCTGCTTTTTTTATAGCCCTTGCCCTAACCCTAACCCCATCTGTGCAAGCGACAGCACAGAAGTGTAATGAACTAAGCTCGTGATGCATAAGCTTTAGTATTATTATATAAATGGGGGTATTTATTTTGTTATTTATAAAAAAATCAACGTTAAAAATTATATTTATTTTATTCGTTACAGTGTTTTCAGTGTCGTTTTTTAAAATGAATGATGCAGTCAGAGTACTAACTGAGCCATCTTCAGAGCTTCCCATTATTATGTATCATAACATCAGTAAAAATCCTGAGCTGTTAGGAAAATATACGATATCGCAAAAGGAATTGGAGGAGGATATTATTTATTTAAAGGAACAGGGATATACGACTATTGTGGTTGAAGATTTAATAGCCTTTACATATAACGGCATAAGTCTGCCTGAAAAACCGATTATGCTTACGTTTGACGATGGCTATTCCAACACCGTCAAGTATGTACTTCCTCTGTTGGAAAAATATGATTGCAAGGCTGTAGTTTCAATAGTGGGTGAATATGTTGAAAAAAGTTCTGAAAATAATTACCCGGACCCATATTTGAACTGGACTCAGGTTAATGAGCTTATAGATTCAGGATACATTGAAATACAGAATCACACATATTCAATGCATGCACTGGACAATCGACAGGGGTGCAAGATAATGAAGGGTGAATCCTATGAGGAATATAAGGAAGCTATATTAAAAGATGTGGGGAAGCTTCAACAGTTAATGAAAGAAAAAACAGGCTATACACCTAAGGCATTTACATATCCATTTGGCTTTTCCTGTGAAGAATGCAATGAAATCCTCAAAGATATGGGTTTCCTGTCAACAATAACATGTAATATAGGAGTTAATTCTTTACGCGGCATAAATGATGAACTATATGAATTAAAAAGAATTAACAGACCGACAGGCATTAATAACGTAAGTTTTTTTGCAGAATTTGATATTTAGAATGTCTGCTCCCGAGATACCGAAATATTATTGGAACAAAATTGATATGCAAACGTCTTACTAAATGATATAATTCATTCAGACAAAGGGAGTGATAAATTGAATAAGAAAATATTATTTCTTTCTTTATTGGCAGTAAGTGTATTTTTAATTTTAATCACGGGATGCTCAGAAAAGAAAGCAGCGGAGTTTAAGACAGGAAGATATGTTGTGTCGGAAAATGATGTGCTTTTATCACCGAAGATTATACTCAATGATAATAATGAATACATGTTTATCAAGAGCCCATATATATCTTTTTTGCCTATAGGAAAATATTCGATTGAAGATAATAAACTGACTCTTTATGAAGGTGAAAGTAAGACATACATATTTACAATTGACGGAGAAAATTTGATTTTTGAAAATGATGATGATTTATTTCCAAAGGGAATAGTTTTTAAATTTTACGATGATGAAGCATTTGATACAGATATTAATGTAACATATGTTGATATGGTTAAACCATCCATAATGGTTGATAACGAATTGTTTTATTATACAGGTGAACCTCTTCCTGTTGAGCCTGCTGAAGAGGCGATTAAAAAAATTGCATCTGTAGTCGTGACAACAGATACTCCATCGAGAAATGGAGAAATTAACATGCCTTATCCGGATACTGAGTATGCAAAGATAGAAGATTATGTTGTTGTTTTAATAGATCATGAGTGGGTAAAGTTTGAAAGAAAATAGTTTGCTGAGAATATAAGTATCGGAGTTAATTATGAAAAAAATAATTATTTGTACAGTTCTTCTTCTTTTATTTGCTGCATCAATGCATTACAACAGGATAATAAACGTTGAAGATATAATAAAACCGTATTCTGCAGAAAATTTACCTGCTGAAATGAAGACTAGTATATTTATATCTGTTCATTTGAATAAGGAATTGAATGTTGACAAATATGAATCAAAAAAAGAAATTATCGACTTTATCAGCAATATAAAGGTTAAAAAGATCTTAATTCCTCCTAAAGCATATTCGCTTAAATTTAAGGAGGCTTACCATATATTTTTATATAGTTATGACAAAGAAATGAAGACGGTTCATATTTATATATTAGATAAAAAACATATAATGATAAATGGCACAACTTATAAAATAGTGGGCAACCCTCAATTGTCACGCATTTACAATTCAATAATCAGATCACAGCCAAAAGGCAGCCTTGAGACGCTTTACTATGATTTGATTGAAGATTGATAGTGTAAAGTAGCCTATGAAAAAACATGGTTAAAAAAATAGGCTCGATAGAACCTAGAAAAACGCAAATATATACTTTAATGGTAGTCGCCGCCACCCTTGACTGCATTACAAAACAATGCTGCGAAGGTTATACCGACGGCGAAAAAACTCAAGAACAGAAAAAGTTTCACCTTCCGGTTCGCAGCATTGTAGCATTGTTTTTACATGCCATCAAGGGCAAGCCCTAAAGGGTAGCTGGTTTACCTCTGGCTCTAAAATCTAAGAACAGATAATAGTTAAGATGACTTGGTTTCTTGCATGTTAAGAATGACTTGTTGACCAAGAAAAATTAGAATCTGCCATTTACCAGGCATATTTTCAGCACCTTTAAGCATATCCACCTCATTTAAAGGACGTTTACATCTATAAAGTTCATGGGGACGAAGGAAGTTGTAGTAAGCAACCCAAAGGTTTACGCCATAGTAAGCACCATCATCAGTGCCATAACCGCAAGTAACACGGTAAGAAGCTTTAAAGGTACGATTAAGACGCTCAATCTTTTGCTTAAATGGGCGATATTCTTTAGATACAGCATCATCATTAGTAAGGCCAATAACTTGGGTAATATCAACGTCCCATTTCTTTTCAATTTTAAATTGTTGAGCAGCTAAAGGGTATGCACTGTAACCATCCGCAATAAACTTTAAGGTTTTACCAGGGAATTTCTTAAACTTCTCAAAAGTCATTCTCATGGTAAGGATACAAGGACCAACATCCCGACTATTAGAAACCTGATAACCAAGAATTGAGCGAGAAACAGTATCCATAATGAGCCAAACATATGCCTTAAGTCCTTTAATCTTGATGTAGGTTTCATCAGCAGCCAAGTTATTCGAAGGATTGTAATCAAAGGTATCAACAAATGGTTTGATAAGCACAGCAGCAGTTCTAGCGTAACTTGCTACCATAGTATGAGAGATGTTAATGTTGTGAATCTCACGCATGGCTTCCGCAGTTTTTCGAAGAGATAAGCCAAGATTAACATGGTAAGTAAGACAAAGTCCCATAATATGAGAGTTATTCTTTCTGAATTTAAAACTTGTAACCCAAGATGGTAGTTGATTTAAATCCATAGAAAAGAAATCTAAGGTAAATTCACGATAGATGTAATGGAGCTTGTATTTATATTTTTCATTAGGATCTAAGTCCTTAGGAAGAAGTTTAAGGTTATTCTTGTAGTAGGAGCAATTTTTATTGACACATTTATGTACGATAAAGTGTTTACGGTCTTTCTTAGGAACCAAGGTATGTCCACAATAAGGACAAATTAAGACTAATGGTGAAGGTCCTTGTTTATCTGTAAAAAAAGTTTGACCACATATTTTGCATTGGTATTGTCCATTTCCACCATTATTGTCATAAATATAATTGTGTGGAGCACCACATACAGGGCATATCGTATCTTCTGGAATTGTTTTATTGTTACGGCGTTGGACTGGTTTTACAGTCTTACCGTACTTCCAAAGATAGTATTCAAGTAGAAAACTGTAATCCTGTTTAATAAACCCTTTAATTTTTGGAAGTATATCAATTTTAAGTTTCTGGTAAGCTGGACTATTGGAATCTTCAAAAGCCCACTGTTTAATAGGTATATGCTTTGCAATAAATAAAGTTAATTCATAAATTTGATTAAGTAAATATTGATTATATATGAGTAAATAAGTTATAATTGAAGACATAACAATGACACCTTTCTTTCTGTATATTTGTTGAGTCGTAACTTCAATTATATCAGAAATTATGGGGGTCATTGTTTTTTGTTTTATGAAAACTCTGTAACCCTTGATAATATAGGATTTAAATAAGAAAATCGGAGTGTCTTATTGACACTACC
>JAFACY010000139.1 GCA_023425285.1 Bacillota bacterium | reverse complement strand
TGATACTTATTTTTTATTTACATTTTTTATCTGACTTTTTAAATTTTCCAGGCTGTCCTTATCTATTTTTTCGGAAGCTGTTTTGTTAAACTCGAATGTTTCCTTTAGCTCTTTTCTGATGACCTTTATTTCTTTCGGTGCATTTATTGCCACCTTAACCTTATCCTGTAAAATTTCCGAAATTATTATTTCTATGTCATCTCCGATAAGTATGGATTCAGAAACCTTTCTTTTTATAACTAACATCCGACATCCCCCTCATCTACGATAAAGTTGTATCTGAGTGGATAATCATTTTGCAATATTACCTGCTTTGCTTCTCTTGTACCCGGGTTAATTGCAATCGGACTCTTGAGGTTAACCACCGATTCCCTGATATTCTCTTTGATTATAGCTATTACAAGATATTTTAAATCAGCTTCGTTTTTCACCTTTAGTTCAATTAAATCTTCCTCATTTAAATATGGATTATACCCCTGCATAATAGAATAAGGATCAATTAACACGAATGATAAATCTGTATCTGACAGAGATTGCAGGAACATCACGTCATCCTCGGGACTGTCCTTGAGTATGACGTATTCTTTGTACTGTTCAAATCCATACATTCCGCTTGTGAAATTTATCACATCATTATCTATCACAGTAATCTCATCGAAATCTCTCGTTTTTATCTTTCTCGTTTCATTATACAAATGTATCTAACTCCTTATAATTTGGATTTGCACTTGGCGGTACAAAAATCGGGGTACCAACATAATTTATTTCAACCTTTGGATATTCACTTACAACAAATTCTATATTTCCCGGTATAAAATTGATTTCCGGACCTGAGGTGTTCCAGTCAAAATTAAGGTCATCCATTTTGAAGTTCATTGAGATGCCGCCTATTTCCCATGATATATCAGGACCCACTTCAGGAGCGAAGCCAACATTAAACTCAACCTCACTGATAAACTTTTTCATGGCAATCGCCGGTATTGGATTTTCTACGATGCTGATGTCCATCATCAGACTGCCTTCTCTTGCATATGCGGCAACTGCCTCATATCCGGCCTGAACACCTCTTTTGGCGTAATCCTGGACTGAACGCATTACACTTTTTATGCCGGCAGAATATCTTGCTTCCACCGTGTCGATATTAAGCTTTGTGGGACGCATCTTCATATCAAATCCGCCCTTAGTTCTTTGTAACTCAAACGTAGCATTAGTTGTTGCTATTTCATATCGGGCTTTATTGATTTTCATTTCAAACGACATAGGAATCGTTCTGATTTGTAAAACCGGTTCAATCATATGTATCACCTCATTACTTCATAAAATCTATAAAACTGTTCTCAAGAATTTTATTTCCCATTGCCAATGCTGCCTTATAAGCATATTCCTGCATCTTAAAGTCTGTTATTGCATCTTCAGGTTTTACCTTTTCTACCTCTAATATTTTTGCATTTAAGTTTATCTGGTTATCCTCATTACGATACTGCAAAAATTCCAAATAATTTGTCTTTGCACCTATGTCCGTTACGGCAACCAACACTTCATTTTTCTGTTTTTCAAACTTTACTAAATAAGGGTCAATTTTATCTATAGAAAAATCAGGATCTCTCAAAGTATCTTTAATTTTGCCTATAATCGAATATAAGTTGTTAGGTTTGCCATCTCCATCAACTCCGTAGCCCATAAAGCTGATTCCGGATGTTGATACATTGAACGCTGTATCTTCATTTAATTTATTGCCTGTAAACGTCAGACCAAGACCTAGGTCAACAAAGGATTTTTCTTTTGCTAAAGCATCCAATACTGCCGGATCTCCGCTGTCAACATCAACACCCTTATAAAGTAATTTGCCGCTGCTGTCAATTGTAAACGGCGGATTATCCCTGCTGGTTCCTCCAAGAACATATCTGTCCTCAAATTTACCGTTCAGTGAAGTCAATATGGATGCCTGAAGATTATCAAGCTCCTTAGCTATTGCTTCTCTTTCTCCTGATCCCATTGTTCCTGTTATACCTCTTAAGTACAGTTCGTGCACAGATTTCAGGTTTTCCCCTATTTCCGTCATGTTTGTTTCGGCAGCAGTAAGAAATGAATTTGCATCGCTGATATTTGAATCATACTGCTCCGTCTTTCTGTACTCTCTTCTTAATTTATATGCTTTTATGGCAGATGTGGGATCCTCGGAGCCTTTGAAAAATTTCATGCCCGTTGCGGCTCTTTCGTTCAGATAATTCATTTCAGCTGCAGATTTATGAAGATTTCTCATGTATCTGCCAAACATCATGCTTGTCGTAATTCTCATAATTTACCTCCTACACTCCCATTCTGTTAATCAGCGTGTCTAACATTTCATCCAGTGTGGTCATCAATCTTGCTGCTGCATTGTACGACTTGCTGTACTGTAATAAGTTTACGCCTTCTTCATTGAAATCAACCGATGAAAGGCTGCTTCTTTCAAAATCAATCTGGCTTTGGGATATCAGGTAGCTTTCATGTGTCTTTTCAACCTCACTTATCTGAAGATTAAGCTTTGTTATTGAAAATGACACAAATTCCTGAAATGTTCCTTTAAATATAGGAACCCCTCCCGAAGTATTAAAATCATTCTTGCTGTTAAATGCATCTATAATTCTCTGTATATTGTCTGATGCTGCCTTATCGTCATTATTTGCAATGGGTTCACGGATTGTATGTGTTATATACGCACCTGTAGCATTGGCCCAGTCATCTGAAATTTTTATTGTTTTAGCAGTAATAGGTCCCGAATCTCTAGAGTCAAACAAAGGTTTAGGCCCTCCAAATGCAGTTGCTACACCTTCAGAATCGTAGGCTGTTGCCTCTCTGTTCAGATCATTCATTATAGTCGCAAACTTATTTGCCAATGTATCAAGCAGGTTCTGGTAATACTGCACACCTCTTGCATCTGAATTTGTAACCGCGGGATCAGTGTCATATTCTCCCTTACCGTTTAAAAACTTTATGTAGCCGCCAATCTGTCCCTTATCTATTAAATTAGAAATATCTGTAGTATTACCGGCTAAATCGGTCAGTACAAATTTAACATCAAATGAACCTGACGGGTCTGATGGATCTGGGTCTGATGGATTTAACGAATTTTTAGAAGTTTTAAATTCCGCAAATTCATTATTATCCACGATTTTAACCTTAGTTCCGTCTGACAGTTTCAGATTAATGGATAATTCATCAACGGTATGACCGCTGCCAATACCTATTTTTTCTATATCAACCTCAATATCAAGATATGATGAAAGCTCGTCTATGAGCATATTTCTTTCATCATTAAGCTCTAACGCGGGATTTCCGCCTATATTTGCATCTCTTATCTGCTGATTTAAAATCGATATATTTTTCAGCAACTGGTTAACCCTTACGTTTGCTCCGTTTTCCATGTATTCATACTGCTGGTCTCTGACCGTTTCCATCTGTTTTGCATAGTCATTGAGCATTTGTGTAAGAACCTGAGCCGACGTTCTCACAACACTCTGATATACAGGGTCTGTGGAACCGTTGCTGGCAAGGCTTTGCAGTTGCTTCCACAAGTCAGAAAATTGCGAATCAAGCCCATCCTTGGCTATTTCATCCCAAAACAATTCCAGATCTCCCAATGCTTCAAGTTGAGTTTGCTGGTCTCCTGTCTTTGCCGAAGCTGTCCTGTATCTCAAATCAAGAAAAGCATCTCTGTATTGACTCACTCCCAGTGATTTCACACCCTGTCCAACTACCACACCACCTAAGCTGTATTTAAGGTTTCTTGCGGTAAAGCCGAAAGAACTGGTATCAAGTCTTTGTCTTGTATATCCCGGTGTATTTACATTTGCCATGTTTTGTCCCGTTACATCCATATAGCTCTGGTGAGCCTTCAGTGCACTTGTGGCAGTTTGATATCCTAAAAAGGTTGGTCTAAGCATATTTTCACCCCTTATACTTTCTTTGAGAGCA
>JAFACY010000234.1 GCA_023425285.1 Bacillota bacterium | reverse complement strand
TGCAATTATCAACCTGCATGTTAAATCTCTTGTACTGTTCCAATCCTAAAATCTCACATAACAATATTTTAATAGTTCCTCCGGAAGTGACTATAGCAACATTTTCATATTGTTTCTTTTTTATTTCATCAATAACCCTCATTGCTCTTCTGCTGACATCACGACCACATTCTCCATTCGGATAAGGCAAATCCTCCAGATGCTTATGCCACTCTGATGCATAAGCTTCATCATTTATATACCTTTGTTCAACAGACAATGTTTCCCATGCACCCATATTAATTTCTCTTAACTCTTCCTTAAAAATAATCTCTGTGTTGGTATATGCATTTATTATTTCGGTTGTTTCGGCAACTCGTCCCGAATCACTTGAATATATAATATCTATATTATAATTCTGCATTCTTTTTCCTAACAATTCTGCTTGCTTTCTTCCTGAATCGTCCAACTCTATGTCAGTATCCGTATTAAATATCCCATATCTGTTCATATTAGTTTGTCCATGTCTTAATAAATATATATTCATAAACCACCCGTTAATTATAATTTAATACCTCAGGTCCAATACATTTCCATATCATTGTAACTTATTTCCAGTGCAAAATCAAATTTATTAAAAAAAGCCCGTATGACGGGCTCAGTTTGAAGACAAAAGACATTTAGAACACAAACTCTAAATGTCTTTTTTTGTTATTATTTAAGGAAAACATCAAACAATCAAAAATTGCAAAAAATGGAGAAAGAATAGGCTCCAGAAGCCCATATTTTTTCTTCATCTTAACTAACTTCTTTAAATTTAGACAAGCAAAAGTAAGACCGACCTTCATTTCCATCAAATGTTTTCCGTTATAGTGGGTATATCTCATTCCGTGATTTTCCTTGGCATCTCCAAATATTCTTTCTATGGTTTCTTTCCTTAAATCATAGATTTCTTTCATCCCTGTTGTATGTCTGATATTCTCGCAAATTTCTATATATTCTTCCCAAATATGTCTAGTTACTACTTTTATGTGCTCTTTGCTATTTGTACACTTATTTAAATTTGGACAACCCTCGCATATGTAACCCTTGCTCTTATATTCTTTATATCCTTCTCTATTTGTTGTAGAATAGAATAATATTTGATTATTTGGACAGATGTAACAATCATAATATTCATCATACACATATTCATGTTTTCTGAAAAATCCCTTTTTTGTATATGGTCTTTTATATGGAAATACCGGTGTCTTATTATCTTCTATAATTAACCTTGCTATTGCAGGTGTTTTATATGCTGCATCTGCTACTATTGTATTTGCTCCTAAAGCTGTTACTTTTTTATATATTCCCAAGAAGTTCCTACTGTCATGCTCGTTTCCCCTATTTACAGTATATCCCATGATCCAGCCATGTTTATCGCATGCGCTTTGAGCTACGTATGCAAATACTTCTTTGTGTTCTCCCTTATGGAAAAGCCCGCTCTCTGAATCGGTTGTACTTTCCTTGATTTCTATCTGTTCTCCGGTTTCATCGTTGTCATCATCATCCTTATCTTTCAAAGGCTTTTTTCCGTGTTCTTCTCTGTCTTTATCTATCTCTTTTCTTAATTCTTTTTCATAAAACAGCGCTTCTTTTTTTACCTTTGCTTGTATTGATTTTTTCTTATTGGCATGGGCTTTTATATGGGTTCCGTCTATATATGCAATGGATGGATCAACAAAATTACATCTGAAACATTCCTCTAATATTTTTGTAAATATTTGTTCAAACAAGTCTGTTCCTTTAAATCTTCTCGTGTAGTTCTTCCCAAATGTACTAAAGTGTGGCACGGCATCATACATCGTTAATCCTAAAAACCATCTGTATGCTACATTTACCTCTATTTCCTTTATTGTTTGTCTCATGCTCTTTATTCCATACAAATACTGAATTATCACAATTTTAATTAACATTACTGGATCTAAGCTGGGTCTTCCTTTATCTTCTGAATATTTTTCTTTTACTAAATCATATATGAATGAAAAATCTATTGCTTTTTCCACATTTCTCAAAAGATGATCTTGTGGAACCATTTCATCCATTGACATTATATGTACTTGCTCTCTTTTCTTTTCTGTTTCTTTACTCATCATGGTACGCACCGCCATTTGTTTTATGCCTTATTATACCATAATTTAACCTGAAAGTCCATGAATTTCAACGTTTTTTCCTTTAAATACGAAAAGTCGCAAGATTGTCTCTTGCGACTTTGTCTACATTCTGAGCCCGTATGACGGGCTATCTTAATTAAAATCTGTATTCAATTACGTTTATATATTTCGTATTTTCCGATGAAATAAGTTCGGATAATTTGTCATCCTCTGAGGTTATTATATTTGAATATACCGAAACCAGCTCCACGGCACTTCTTTGCTCCGGTGTGCATTTAACAGCCGCACAGTTCTGAAATTGCAGGCATTTTTCAATCATCTCCGGCTGTATGTCCTCTGAAAGATTAACAGATACACATTCGCAAACTGTTATGCCCTGAGGATTTCTTTCCAAAAGACTTTTATCTATTTCAATATCCAGCTTATTTTCAATTATACTTCCCTTAATGCACATTATATCATCGTAAACTGGATTAATTTCTTCAAAGTCTTCCTTCAGACTTTCCGGAAGCCTTACGGTTCCGTTGACATTGAGATATTTTAACTGCTTTATCAAAGTTCCAGATTTTTCATCAATGGTTAAATCACCGTTAATATACATTGTGTCTCCGTTTTGTCGCAGCAGCTTTTCACCTAATACCGCATCGTCATTTATGAAGCAGCATCCGTCCGGCAGCAGGACTATATCTGTTTCATAATCAAACAAGCTAACCGATTCCTCTGCCATTCCCTCGGCAATTAAAACCTTAGGAGTAATAAAACGCACATTTTTTTCCGACAATTTCTTTATATCCAGGGACTTATCCAGAATAACCACTTTGCTCGAAGCGTAGTATTTTGCTTCCTCCGCTCTGAGGATGAACACCCTATCCATAACAAATGTATTTTTCAGCACTACGGCATCCCGGGGATAATACTCCATTTTGCCGTTTACATTTATGTTCGCCGTATTTCCGTACATATTGTCGGGACATAAGACCTTACCGTTCACAATAATTAATGAGTATCCGCTCAGTACATCCTCCGTATCCGGAGCAATGTCAAGCATCCCGTTAACCACAAGTAGGATGGGTTTTGCAGGTTTTTTCCCGGGAATTATCCTGAAGTTCCCATTTTTCACAATAAGCTCTACATTGTCATCTATTTCTTTAATACATGCACTGTTGATTGATACATTGTTTTTCGCGATTAATTCCTTGCTTTCCTTGTTCACGAGCACAATAGCCGCGTTAATCTGAATCTTTTCATGCTCTTTAAGAACAGTTTCCGATATTTCACGCATATCACATATTGCAGAATTAATTTGAAGTGACTTTTTTTCAGTTTCCATAATCCAATTCCTCCCTTAATTTACTTCGTATATATAATAGTCTGACTCTTACCGCGGAGGAAGTCATGCCGAACATCTCAGATATTTCTCTTGCGTTGTATCCCGAAAAATACCGTAAATAAAATATATTTCTGTCCTTTTCATCCAGTAAATTGCATAATTGGGCTACCATGACATCTGATAAATCATCGTATGAGGCTGTGTTCTCCTCAAATTTCGGTTCCGCATTCATACGCCTGATTTTATCTATAAAAATATTGTTTGCAGTCTTATACAGCCATGCCCTGCACTTCTTTTCGTTGAGTCCATCCAACACATCGGCATTTTCCAATGCCCGGATGAATGTATCCTGGACAATATCCTCGGCTGCAGCAATACTTTTAGTCTTAAATACCATATAATTTTTCAGTTCGTTGAAATATATTTCATATATTTGAGATATCATTGCTCCTCCGCATTTTTTCCGCTTACCTATATAACGAATGAGAGAATCAAAGTGTTAAAAACTTTTATGAATTATTCAACCACAACAGCTGTTCCGGATGCGATAATCATGAGCATGTTGTTGGCGCTTCCCAGCACTTCATAATCTATGTCCACTCCCACAACTGCATTTGCACCCATCTGTGCCGCCCTTTGTTTCATTTCTGCGATGGCATTTTCTCTGCCTTCTATAAGCTCTCCCTCATAGGAATTTGATCTTCCGCCGAAAAAGTTAGTGAGCCCGGCAGCAAAGTCCTTTACAAAATCAATTCCCGAAACCACTTCTCCAAATACTATACCCTTGTACTCTATAATTCTTTTGCCTTCCAAAGCAGGTGTTGTTGAAATTATCATGTTAACCTCCGTATTATTTGTTTTGAAATTTATAACTGCACATGGGCTAATAGTATATTTTTAGCCAATTCCATGCATTCATCGCCTTTTAAGATTGTTCCCTGACCCTGCAGCAGATAGCTACTGCCTCCGCCCTTAGCGCCAATGATGTCTTTGCATTTTTCAAATACAGCTTTTAAATCAAATTTTAAATTTTTCGACTGACCAATTATCAAGCTGCATATATTTTCTTTTTCCGAAACCAATACTGCCGCATAGTTTTCTTCTTCAATGATTTTGGAGCAGATATATCTTAAATCTTTTACATCACTGTTATTTTTAGCAAAAATAAATTTAATATCACCCTTTATTTCAGCTTCATTTTTCAGTTCTCTTGCCTTGTATTCATTAAGCTCATCAGCCAAAAGATTATAATCCTTTTTAAGAG
>JAFACY010000184.1 GCA_023425285.1 Bacillota bacterium | reverse complement strand
TGACATCTTCAAATTTACCGCCGTCATCTGTTACTATTTTATTGATTATAGCTTTCTCAACAGGTAAATCCCACGTAGCATATGTATGTCCCGGCAATTTTGAAGGTTTGTCTATTACTTTTTCCTTTAAAGAAATTATACCGGATGTATTGTGTTGGATTATAGCGGCAACCGCAGTAAAGGGCATCGGATTATCAGATGCATAGTTTGGAGCAATATAGTCCTGGAAGCTTACTCCGAACTCTGCTCCGCCTCCACCTACCAGCATTTCTGTTCCGCCTTCCGGCGGCTGCATTATTTCAACGTCAATTCCTTTTTCGGCAAAATATCCTTTTTCTGCCGCAACGTACAGACCTGTATGGTTTGTATTCGGTGTCCAGTCAAGGACTATCCTGACCTTTTTATTTCCTTCTGTTTTGTTTTGTCCGTTAGGCTGAGAGCAAGCGGTCAAAGTCAGCAGCACTATCAGCAGGACGGATATAATAATTGATATTTTACGTTTCATATACTTACCTTTCTTATTAATTGTTTAAATTTGCTTTTTTCTTTTTATCCCATGGCATGACCGCATCCTTGAGAAGCGTCACACCAAACATCAACAGCAGACTGATCAGAGATATAAAAAATATAACGGCAAACATCTTATCAAATGAATAGGATTTTCTCACCCTTGTCATATATACTCCAAGTCCGTAGAATCCTCCCAGCCATTCTGAAATAACAGCGGCCACCACAGAGTATGATACTGAAATTCTTAAGCCCGCAAAAAAATGGCTCAGACTGCTTGGCAGCTTAATGTGTGTGAAAATCTGCAGTCTGTCAGCTCCCATTGCTTTCAGCAGATTTACCGAATCGGGATCCACCGTATGAAAACCATCCAGAAGACCTATGGCGATGGGAAAAAATGTTGTAAGCACAATGAGAGTAACCTTCGGCAGCAGCCCGTATCCCATCCACAGAACCAAGAGAGGTGCGATGGCAACGGTAGGTACTGTCTGAGTAAGTACCATCAGCGGGTATACCGCTTTATATGCAACAGGATAATGATCCATTATTACGGCAATTACAAACCCCAGCAATGTACCTATTGCCAGACCTAAAAACGCTTCTGTCAACGTGGTTGAAGCATGCTGCATCAAGAGCGGAAAATCTCCCACAAACGCCATCACCACATCAACGGGTGACGGCAGCATAAATTTCGGTACAACACCGGTTACCGATAATATCTGCCACAATATTAAAATTGTGAGTATTGCCGCAAATGATGAAGTTTTATTAATGATGCTTTGAAATTTTTTCTTCAATAGTCAGAACACCACCATCCGGATTAAAGAATATCTTCACGTATGAAATTACAGACGGAGCACCTTCCTTAACGGCTATCAACTGACAGTTTTTAACTATTTCCATTAATTCCTCATAGTTTCCTTCAATTGTTGTTTCAAAGGGTCCAACGTAATAACTGAGTCCCGTACCTTTAATATAATCGATAACCGCGTCAACTACGCGTACAACCTCTTCTGTTGACTTCACCTGCGGTAAAACCTGAATTGCTACACTTGCCTGCATAATTAAACCTCCAATAAATTATTTATAATTTAAAAGCAGAAAACCTCTCCGGCAATGGAGAGGTTACATATATCGAAGTATACATTACCTACGCCAGCATTACCTGGATCAGGTTCAAAGCAGTTAATTTTCTGCTTCAGGGTCAAAACATTGTAGTAGTTTTATCTCAGCCTAATTCATTAAGCTCCCCAATTCAAGTAAATACTATCACAGTAAAATACGACTGTCAACATTGAAAAATAAAATTTATTATATTTCCTTTTTAAGCGCGGTGTTTCGTGGTATAATTATAATATGCAATAATTTATATTATATAAGGAGATGCCATGGGAATAAAAGATCTGTTAGAAAAGCTTTTAAATTTAAAATCAAGAGCAAACGGGTTTAATGACCAGTTTACGGATTATCAGGATTTGAGCGAAAAGCCGCCCAAGAAAAAGAGAAATCTCAAATCACTGATAATATTACCGTTGCTGATTTTAATAGGAGCTCTGATATTATCCTGCCAGTACACCGTAGAGGAAACGGAGCAGGCGGTTGTAACTACATTGGGAAAAGTGACAAGCGTAGAAACAGCGGGATTGCATTTTAAGCTTCCGTATCCTATACAAAATGTCACTAAGGTTGAGGTAAACAGAACCCAGAAATTACAAATAGGTTATTCGGGTTCAAATGAGCAGAACAACAGTGCGGTAGCAGCAGAAGCCAAAATGATTACAGGAGATTTTAACATAGTAAACATCGACTTCTTCATTGAGTGGAAAATATCCGACCCTGTGAAGTTCTTGTACCATTCAGATAATCCTTCACAAATATTGAAGATGATTTCTCAATCTTCAGCAAGAAGTATAATAGGCTCAAAAAATGTAGATGGTGTTCTGACCACTGAAAAATCTATTATACAGTCAGAAATAAAGGAGAAAATAATAAACAAATTAGAGCATTATGATTTGGGAGTACAGGTATTGGATGTGAAAATACAAGACAGTGAGCCTCCTACATCAGATGTAATCAGAGCATTCAAAGAGGTAGAAACGGCTAAACAGGAAAAGGAAACGAGAATAAATGAAGCTCTGGCGTATAAGAACAAGACGCTGCCCGCGGCAGAAAGCCAGGCAGACAAATTAGTCAGAGAAGCCGAGTCTTATAAGGAATCCAAGATAAACGAAGCAAAGGGTGATGTGGCAAAATTCAACGCAATGTACACTGAATATGCCAAAAACAAGGATATAACCAGAACCAGAATGTATTTAGAGGTTATTGAGCAAATATTGCCGGGCGTGACAGTATATATTGACTCGTCAGAGGGCGGAGTTCAAAAATTATTGCCCTTAAGGGGATTTACCGAATCCGGTGTTACTCAGGGAGGTGAAAACTGATGCAGGAAGCTACCAAGAAGAAGAGCAGAATCGGCGGGATATTTAAAATATTATTACTTGTGATATTGATTGTTTCGGTAAGTAATGCCACATACATGGTTCGTGAGAACGAATATGCATATGTCACAAGATTTTCAAAATTCGTTGAAATTCAGGATACAGCCGGATTACATTTCAAGGTTCCTGTATTAGACAAGGTGGAAAAGCTGCCTCAATACAGAATGATGTATGACCTGCCTCCGTCAGAGGTTCTGACAGGAGACAAAAAAACTTTGGTGGTTGATAACTTTGCAGTGTGGCAAATTGATGACCCGTATACATTCATGAGGACTGTCAGCAGAATTTC
>JAFACY010000043.1 GCA_023425285.1 Bacillota bacterium | reverse complement strand
CAGGCGCGTTGAGGACTGCTTTAAAAGCAAGGGAAGAAGAAGCCTCTGCATTGAATGATGAAATAGAGCATTCAAAAGATGTGTTAAAAAAGCAGGAAACAGAAAATCTTGCTCACATGCTGAGGGAAGAGCTTTCTGAAGGGGAGGTATGCCCCGTTTGTGGCTCAACGGACCACCACAGGGAAAATATTATTTCTGAATTTAATTCAGATGAGTTTAATTTGGATGTATACAGAAACAGACTGCATATCAAGGAAGAAAAAGCTAAAAAAACAGAGGCGGAAATAATCAAAATTCAGACCAATCTGTTTACGGAAGAAAGCATTATAAAGCAAAATGAAGCTAAGTTGAATGATTTGGGTGAGGACTATAAAGAAATATCCCTGAAGGCTATGGAGGATGATTTCAGGAAGCAAATCACAGATGTTAATAGGTACAACGATGATAAAATAAAACTCGAAAAAAACATAAGA
This sequence comes from Bacillota bacterium, assembly GCA_023425285.1. Taxonomy (GTDB): domain Bacteria; phylum Bacillota; class Clostridia; order Tissierellales; family Sedimentibacteraceae; genus Sedimentibacter. The sequence continues at coordinate 7,568 of JAFACY010000043.1, read as the reverse complement.
GTCTTATCGGAGGAAAAAGGCAGGCTGCTGCTCGACTACAATAAAATAATGAGCTCCATGGATCACAATAAAATTCAGATAAAAAAGCTTACACAGGAGCTTAAGCTTAAAAAGGATGAAGCGGAGAAAAAGGAAACAGAGCTGAATAAAATCAAGGCGGAGCTTAATATTGATGACTTCGTAAAAACGAAGGAAGCAATAAGCAGCAAGGAAAATGAACGCAATATGCTTGAAAAGGAAATAAGGGAGCATCGTGACAGCCTTAAGACCGAGCTTGCATCCAGGGATGCATCATCAAATAAATCAAATGAGCTTAAAATATTTTTAAAAGAAATATACACACGGATTAATGAGAAGAATAAAGCCATTGATGAGAAAAATGAAAGCATAAAAAATAAGGCGGGAGATATTGATGATTTAGAGGGTGAAAAAGAAAACATATCACTGTCAATACATCAGATGAGATTGGAATATGAAAGGCTTGAGAAGGACAAAACAGCCGCAGAAAAGCAGCTTAATGAATGCAGCAGCGAAATAATGTCGGCACAGGGGAATCTCATAAGCTTAAAGGAAAGATGTGAAAAGGACTACAGCCTGCTTTTAAATGTTTTGAAGGAAGAAGGATTTAATGATATCGAAGAGGCAAGGGCTGATTATGTACCGAAGTCTGAGCTTGACAATTTCAAAAAACAAATTGATGCATATTTAAATGAACTGGCGCAAATAAGAGGTGCATCCATAAATTTAAAAACCAAGCTTAATGGCAGGTCCCTCACAGAAGAGCAGTGGCTCAATATCCGTAGCATAAAGGATGAAAAGGCTTCAGCACTGGATAAGCTTAAGGAAGAAAGAATAATGCTTGAAGCTGAAGTTAAAAAATCATCGGAAAAATTAGCACATAAAAAAGAGCTTGAAAAAAGCAGGGATGTTATATCTCATAAATTAGCACTGCAAAGAGATCTGGAGAAGTTGTTCAGAGGGAAGAAATTTGTTGAATTTGTGGCTTCAAATCAGCTCAGATACGTGTCCATAGAAGCAGGCAGAAGGTTGAAGGAAATTACAGGCGGAAACTATGGTCTGGAGGTTGATCAGGACAGCAGATTTCTTATCAGGGATTATAAAAACGGCGGAGCTCAGAGAGATGCGTCGACACTTTCAGGCGGAGAGACATTTGTTGCGTCATTGGCTCTCGCGCTTTCACTCTCATCACAGATTCAGCTTAAGGGAACGGCTCCGCTCGAACTGTTTTTCCTGGATGAGGGCTTTGGAACTCTTGATGACAATTTGCTGGAGGTAGTCATGGATTCTCTTGAAAAAATTCACAATGACAGATTGTCGGTGGGCATCATCAGTCACGTCGAAGCCATCAAGAACAGAGTTCCGCTGAAGCTAATTGTAACTCCTGCCGAAGCAGGCATGGGAGGGAGCAAGGTTAAAATAGAAATCAGTTAGGAGTAAATTTTTTTATTTAGTCATATATGTTGTTTATTAAATATATATTTATATAAGGACAATTATATATGATGGGGGGATTTTAATGAAAAAGTTTAAGGCCAAGTTATTTAACAGGCTGTCAGGCAAGGTGTTAAAACCTATAAACAAGGAAGAATCGATAAATAACATATTAACGATAGGGGTATTTGTTTTCATAATAATAACAACATTCTGGATAATAGATATTGTATTTGGTCTTCTCAGCGATTCGATGAACCTGAATGAAATAAAATATGTACTTTTGCTGATAAGAGATTATGTAGTCTGGTTTGTTTTAGCCTTGCTGTACATTGTTATTGCAAGAAAAAAACAGTTCAATAATGAATCTGTTTTCGGACTGACTGCTTTAGGCTCAATATATACGGGTGTTAAGCTGTATATGGCAGAATTGGGATATTTTTGGCTGTTCGCTGTGGAATGGGTTATAATAACCGCAGCAATATACAATATAGTGAGAATTATATTCAAGCATCTTGCGAAGCCTGTTCTCGAGTAACATTTATCTAAGCACTCTGATGAGTGCTTTTTTATTTGCAAACATTAATTACGGATGATATAATTATATAAAGAGGAGGCGATGCACATGAAAAGATTGTTGATTCCGGTTGATGGCTCCAATGCATCAATAGCGGCGGTTAAAAAAGCAATTGAGATAGCGAGGAGTAATAACTCGTATGTAAAATTGATATCCGTGGTAAAATCATCTGAAAACAAAAGAAAAGAAAGAAATGAAAATCTGTGGAATGCGGTTGACGGTTCAATAATAGTTAATGAAGAGCTGGAAAAGAAATTGGAAAGCAATTATGTGGAAAATTCAGAAAAGCTTTTGAGTCAGATAATATCACGTCTTGATTTTAACGGAATCAGAGTTGAAACAGAAGTTCTTGTCGGAGAGCCGTATTTAAAAATAATAGAGCAGGCTAAAAACGGCAATTTTGATCTCATAATAATGGGAAGCAGAGGATTTTCCAAAGTCAAAAGATTTTTTGTTGGATCAGTTACCCAAAGAGTTATTGCAGAAGCTCCAAGTCCTGTATTAGTTATAAGAAGTGCTTTTGAGCCTTAAAATTTATTTTGTATATGATTACAACCCTGTCATAAAAGACGGGGTTGTTTTTGGTTCATGTCGATAACTTAATATTGAAAAAAATGGAACAATGTGATACAATATACTAAATACTGATAAATATTAGTAATTTGTACGGAGGAAAAATAATGACAAAGAGTGTGTCACTGACCCGGCAAACGTATACAGCAAATAAAAAGAATGGTTTTTATAAAGATTTATACCAAAGTTTGTTTTTGGATTTGCCGATTGGATATGCATTTTTTGAAATTATATACGATGAAGATAACAAGCCCTATGATTATAAATTCATAGAGGTTAATTCCATATTTGAGGAGAAAACGGGATTAAAATCAAGTGAATTAATAGGAAAAAATATATCTGTATTTTTTGAATGCATAGGCAATAAAAGCACGGAACGGCTTATGCTGCATGCTGGCAGGGCAATATACAGAGGAAAGCAGCAGGAGTTTGAATTATATAACAAGAACATGAATAAGTGGTATAAAATTCATCTGAAGGTTCCCGACACAAAATTTTTAGTAACCTATCTGATTGACATAACGAAGGAAAAGCTTCATATGCTTGAGCTGGAAAACGCAAGAAGAAGGATGGAAAACATAATTGAGGCAACGGATATAGGCACATGGGAGCTGAATATGCAGACAGGCGAGCGTATTTATAATGAAAGATGGGCAAGCCTTCTGGGCTATACTCTCGAAGAGCTTTCACCGATCAATGAGTATACGTGGAGACGTCTGGTTCACCCCGATGATTTGCAGCAGGAGCTTGCCAAAGACGCGTTGCTCTATAATAAAAAAATTGAATGCTACGATGATGAATATCGAATGAAGCATAAAGACGGGCACTGGGTATGGATACAAGACAAGGGCAAGGTAATATCCTGGAGCGAAGACGGAAATCCGTTGCTTCTGAGCGGTACGCACACCGATATAACCGCAAAAAGAAACAGGCAGGAGGAGGTACTGTACTTAAGCTACAGAGATCAGCTCACGGGCTTTTATAACAGAAGGTATCTTGAAGAAAACCTTAAGGATATTGACGTCCAGAAGAATTTGCCGCTGTCTGTGGTTTTAGCCGACGTGAACGGATTGAAGCTCACAAATGATTCATTCGGACACTCAGTGGGTGATGATTTATTAAAAAAAGCCACTGAGATAATAAGGACCTGCTGCAGAAGCGAGGATAAATTAGTGAGAATAGGCGGCGATGAGTTTTTGATGATTATGCCCAATACAGAACCGTGGAAGGCAGTTGAAGTTATTAAAAATATAAATCAGAAGGCTGCTAAAGAAAAGGTCAACGAGGTTGAAGTTTCAATTTCCTTTGGATATAAAACAAAAAATAAAATTGAAGAAAGCTTCGATGATATATTTAAGTCTGCGGAGATTCGCATGTACAGACAAAAGCTGTATGAGAGCTCCTGCATAAGAAACAAAACAATTGAAATTATAATGAATACATTGTGTGCAAAAAGTAACAGAGAAATGCTGCATTCCAGGAGAGTGGGAGAAATCTGTGAAAAAATTGCACTTAAGCTTGGTTTTGATGAAGAAAAAACAACACAGTGCAAGTTAGCGGGAATAATGCATGATATAGGCAAAATGGGAATAGATGAAAACATTCTTAATAAACCTAATATGCTTAGCTATGATGAATATAATGAAATAAAAAGGCATCCTGAAATCGGATACAGAATGCTCAGTGCATCCAACGATTATTCGGAAATTGCGGATTTCGTGCTCAAGCATCATGAACGGTGGGACGGAAAGGGCTATCCCGGCGGCTTCAAGGGTGAAGAAACAGCTATTCAGGCGAGAATTATCGCGGTTGCCGAAGCATTTGATGATATGCTTCACGGCATGCCCTATAAAAAAAGTATGAGCGTTGCAGAAGCAATTGCTGAATTAAGAAGGTGTGCGGGAATACAATTTGACCCCCATATAGTTAAAATAATGATTAATATTGCAAATGAAATAAACTAATAACAGGGAGAAATATTTCTTCCTGTTATTAGTTTATACGATTGTAATACCTCCGAATCTCTGCTGCCTGTATACGCTTACTATAAGGTTCCATGTCTGCTCATTAACCGTTCCGGTGGGATCCAAGCCGTTTAAGCTCTGAAATGTGGTGACAGCTCTTTGTGTAGTTTCATCATATATTCCGTCAGGGTTAATGTAAGGAATTTCAGGTATTATCAATGAAATATAGGATAACATTTCCTGTATAACATAAACCCCCGGAGATTCATGTCCCAATGAGTAGCTTATACCCGGCCATCTCAGAACAGGGATATACACTCCTTCGGGAGGAATAGCCTCCAATATACCCATTACGGTTACATACATGGAATTTATTGTTGCCTCATTGGCAATACCCGTCTGTGGTAAGCCCATGATTTTTTGATACTGCAATACGGCATCTCTGGTACGATAATCATAAACCGAAGTGATAGGTACGGCAGGAACCGTATCATAAAATGCCGACAGAACATTTAATGCATATTGTAATAAGTCTACTCCCGGTCTTACATCACCCTCTAAAAATTGTTCTGATGTAATTCCGTACAATTCATTAAATATTAATCCTTCCGTTGACAATTCAGCTAATTTTGTAACTGCTGTATAGGTACGGATTATTCTGTACCAGGTTCCCTCATCTATTACACCGGTTTGCGGCAATTGAAAAATACCCTGAAAAGCTTTTACGGCAGCCTCGGTTTCCGGTCCGAAAAAACCGTCAATCTGTGAAATAGAAGGAATTGCAGGGTAATTGAGCCGTATCCTTTCCAGATTATATTGCATCCTGAGAATATTCAGGCTCGAATAACCCAATGACATAGTACCCCCCGGATATGTTCTTTGCACATCAGTCTGAGGGGCATTTGTTATTATCCCAATATCTTCACCATAATAATATTTCAGTATTTCTTCATAGGTATAACCTGAATTGGCCAATTCCACGGTTCCCCATTGCTGCAGTCCGTCGCATAAAGATATTCTGCCGTCACAAAATCTTGCATAAAGGGGAAAGTCCTGTCCTGTTCTGGCTAAATAGTAATTGAAAATCTGATCGACAATAATTGATATATTGTCAAAAACACCCCTGTTGTGAACATACGACTGGTCATAACTCGTGTCGTTGGTTATATCAAAATTATATCCCCTTGATCTGTACCATTCAGTATAAATTCTGTTTAATGCAACGGATGTAATTGCAATTATATTTGCTCTTAATGAGTTATCCGGCCAGGTCGGATACAATTCACTTGAAGCAACGTTTTTAATATAATCAATAAAAGGAACCGTTACATTTTCGGCATCATCTTCAGGTGCACCCAAATGAACAGTTATATTTGTAGGTATTGAAATTATCGGTATACTTGGAGGAAAATTCATATCCTGCAAAGCATGTATATTTTTTTTTTTATTTTTTGCCTTATTGATGTGCACCTTATAATCTCCTCATTAAAATTTAATGATGGTTCTTTAGTCATACAGACGACAGGTATTGTTTATCAGATTCAAAGTGTTCCATGTTTCACGGTTCAATATGCCTGTAATATGAAGGTTGCTCAGTTGTTGGAACTGCCTGAGCGCTTCTTCGGTTCTTTCGTCGAAAATTCCGCTTATGGGAACCTCCACATAGTTTGCATATTTTCTTTTGAAATTATTTAATACAATTTGCAGTATATAAATAAAATTATGTTGATCTCCCAGCTTAAACTCCATCACTTTGCTTGGAAAGCAGGCTACGTTGCTTGGTGCATTGATGCAATGAGAACATTTCTGATGCTCACTGAGAATTTTGTTCCATGTTTCCAGATCAACCACACCCGTTACGGGCAATGAAAAAAATTTCTGGAATTCCGTAACTGCATTCCGAGTTCTGTCATCATACACTCCGGTAGGATATACCAATGGAATTTCCGGATGCACCTGTGCTATATCAATCAAGTAAAGCTGAATTTCTAAAATAGGATTTGCAGCGGCTAAATTATCTCTCATATTTACCTCCCGGGTTATTTTTTGCTTGAATAGGGATTTCTATCAATTCATCACGAACAGCTTCCCCAGGTACTACCGGTGTTAAATTTATCTGGAATTGATTTGTAATGTCAGGATAAATTTCAACATTTACTATTATCACCGTATGGTAGTTCGGTGCCTGAATAACCAGATGATAGTGTGTCCTTTCTTCTTCGGTTGAATTTATATCTGAGAGCAGAACAGGAAGCTCGATATGAGGCGCTTTACCGCTTTTGTCCGTTGTCATTGATCTGATCAATGTTTCTCCCTCCTGTTCGTTCCATATATACACCGAAACATTCGCGTTACTGATAGGAAGTGCGCCCAGTCCGGTGGATACATTGACGTCAATATATCCTTCCTCCACTTCCAGCTTTTTTATTAAATTTTTTACATAATATGGTCTATGATGCATATTAACCTCCAATGTTATTGCCCGGGAACTGCCCCTCGTTACGGGCATCTCCAAATCTTAACCTACGGTAAATCAGAACAATCCTGTCCCAGGTATACTGATCCACAACTCCTGTAGGATCTATCCCGAAATATTCCTGGAATGCCCTGACGGCTTCTTCAGTCAACGGACCGTATATACCGTCGGGATCAGTAGGCGGCAGACCCTCAAGGACAGAAGAAATATAAGATAAATATTGTTGCATAAGATAGACTGCCGGTCCCTCGGAGCCCAGGCTTAAAACCGTTCCCGGCCACAACAGGCTCGGAAGTGCTATGGCTGACGGAGGCAATGCATCCAATATTCCTATAACGTTGTTGTACATTGTGTTCCATGTTGATTCATCCACAATTCCGGTTACGGGCAGGCTGAATGTTTTCTGAAATTCCATGATGGCATTTCTCGTTTGAGTATTCAGGGTACCGCTTATATCAACCGATGGTATGGTGTTGTAAAAGGCAGACAGTACATTGAGAAAATATTGTACTATCTGAACACGAGG
>JAFACY010000018.1 GCA_023425285.1 Bacillota bacterium | reverse complement strand
GCATGAAATATTATGACACATTAGTTTCCTTATACTTTTCACTTCAAAACAACATGTTCTACTTAGTTTATCAGCCGAAAATAAAAATAGATACAAATGAAATAGTCGGAACTGAGGCATTATTGAGAATCAAAAATGATGAATACAATAACATCTCCATATCACAATTGATTGAAATGGATGAGGAAGTAGGCTTTATCAGTGAAATAACAAAATGGGTTATAACAAATTCCATATTGCAGATAAAAAAATGGCAGGAAGCAGGAATTCATACCAATGTATCAATCAACCTGTCATCCATCGATTTAAACGATGAATCAATTATTGACTTTACGGTCAATTGTCTGCAGGAAAACAATGTAAATTCATCCCTCATAGAATTCGAGCTCACAGAAAGATCCATAATTGAAGATGTGGAGAAAACCCTGTCCGTTTTGAAAAAAATGAGAGAAAACGGAATAAAGGTGTCATTGGATGATTACGGCTCGGGACACAACTCTCTGAGTCATCTGATGAAATCATCAAGCGAATTTGACTATATTAAAATTGATAAAATATTCATTGACAATATAAACGAAAAACAAAGCGAAGTATTGGTGGAAGGCATAATCAGCACAGCCCATGTCCTGGGCATAGAAGTGGTTGCCGAGGGTGTTGAAACCGAAGAGCAGGTCAAAATATTGGAGAAAATAGGCTGCGATATAATCCAGGGCTACTTCTACAGTAAACCCCTTCAGCCGGAAGAATTTCTTAACTACAACAAAGTCACGAAATGTTGAATACGCATAGCGTGACTTTTTACTTTACTGTTCATTTTTCAACATGCCTATGTACCACCCGCTGACACCATTCTTTTTAACCATGTATCCACGGGATGTTTTTTGAATAACAGAAAGCTTGTCTCCTGCATTAACAGGCAGATAATAATCGGTGTAACCATCACACGAAGCATCCTCATCAGGACCGTATATGTAGTTATTAAGCATAAAAAAACAATGCCCGGTTGTAATGTGCCGCACATATGAAAATTCATCACCCTTTTCAAGGATTTTGATTTTATTATCTATATAACGTATATTTATTGGATTTTCCGATGCTTCCTGCGGTGTCACTGCAATGTCAACAGGAAAATCATCATAGCTTACATGGTTAAAATCAACAGAGTCTATGTCAGGTATAATGAATGCATTGAGCTGACCGTCACGCCTTAATCCGCACCCTCCGTCTATGCTGATTATTTTCTGACTGCGATTCACAATGGGATTTGAGCACGCTATGCTGCCACCGTACAAGGTTACGGGCCAGTGACCCACCACAACATATTTATGAAAATATATATTTTTATCCATAAAAGCATCATTCTTCAGAACATCAAACGCATCCCCTCCGTCAAGAGAATCAACATCCGCAGTAGGCAGTCCTCCATGAACAAATATAAAGTTCTGTGTTTCTATTACTGTGGGAAGAGAGCGGAGAAATTCAAGCTCATCATTAAAGCTCTCACGTATTTTACGCTTTGCCCCGGGCATATCCGAAGGTGAATCCGTACAGATATTTAGCTCATTGCACATATCTTCAAAAAAACAGCCACCCCAGTGCTTTTTCATAAATACCATATAATCCAAAAGCTCCTCACTGCTTTCGGCATCCTCGTCATCAAGCATGGCAAGACGCCACGCATCTACATTTCCCATCAGGGGATACACCGTATATTTATCACACAGCTCCATGACATACCGAAGTGTCCTCAAGCTTTCCGGACCCTTTTCAATAATATCGCCCACTATGAACAAGACATCCTCATCTGAAAAATTCACCTTTTCAAGCAAGCTTTTCAGATGATTGTAATGACCGTGAACATCACTCGTAACAATAATCCTTTTTCCACTTGGTATATTAATTTTCTTTACAATTGTTTTCATGTGTCTTCCTTTGCTGTATAAAATTTTCTTAGATTTCTTTTCCCAGCATGATAAGATGGAATCCTCTTTCATATGCATTTGGTTGTATCCCAATCACACGAAATCCATTTTCAAGATACCATTTATAATCAATGCGTTCACATGTCAGTTTCTCAATTGCTTTAGGTATATTATTTATTTCCTGACCATGAATGTTAAATCCGACAGAGCTTATTCCACTTCTGAATGTCATATATCCTTTTTCTCGGGCATATTTCTCGGCAATATCAAACAATTTTCCAAGCTTATGCTCCAACTTAAATGTACCGTTATCGTCAAATCCGCCGCATTCAAGATCAAGCGCACGGTATCCAATTAATTCTCTGCACAAAATCCAGCCTTTAGGATGATCAATATCCTTTCCAAGATACCATCCGACGGTCTTGATAGTTTCATCAATATTGCTCAATTGTCCGTAAGCACCGTCATAGTCCCACCAATCGGGCTTAATAGTACACATAAGCTGAGCAACTGCCGGAATAGCAGTCGGTGTTAGTTTGTATATATTCACAATCAATATCCTCCTTGAACACTTTCTTAGTATCCAATCCCTAATATATTCGGGGGCGTATTTTTTTGTCTTTATGTTACCAGCCATTTAAATGGATTTTACTTTTCAAATCAATGCTTTTTTGCTCAGGTAATGCTGTGTCATCTTCGGGATAACCGATTGCCAGATAGCATGGAAATACATATTCTTTAGGAAGACACAAGGTCTCAGAAATATATTCCGTCTCTTCTCCCGACGGAATACGGAATGCACAACCCAAGCCCTCTGCCACCGATGCCAGCAATATGTTCTCTATACAGCACCATATGGATGCAAACGCATTCAGTGAACTTAAATCTTTAGGCTCCAGCAAGTTTTTCTTCTGCTTAAACATAGGAAGAATGAGACATCCGGATTCTGACAGCATCCCCCGTTGTTTTGGTATGGCATCAGCATACATATTTCGCTGACATTCGTCCGTCATCCTCCGAGCATTTAATATAAAATCAACTCTCTTATCCGATACCCTCTTGGGAATCTTTTTAACAACCTTTTCAATTATACTTTTATCCGTAAGAACAATGAATTCCCAGCTTCTCATATGGTCATTCGTAGGTGCCTTCAATCCTGCATCTAATATTCTGTCTATAACAT
>JAFACY010000013.1 GCA_023425285.1 Bacillota bacterium | reverse complement strand
CTCAGGTGTTACCTGGGCAATTCGATATCCTATTTGAGTGTGACGTTTCATTTCTTCCCATTCTTCGGGAGTGAGCGGTCCGGGCTTTTTCAGAATATTCGGATCTATGCTGACTTTACCTATGTCGTGCAGGAGAGCCAGCAAGGAAAGCTCGTCCATCTCCTTTGATGAAAGATGAAGCTTCCTTCCTATGGCATGGCAGTATGTTTCAATGCGTTTGGAATGCTCTTCCGTTTCATTGCTCTTTTCATAAAGAGTGGCCAGCAATGTGCTTATGATTGCATTTCTATAGCTTTTTCCATCCAGCAGCTTCTGCTGATACATATATTTTTCTGCCTGCTGCAAAGCAGAATGAATGCTGCTTTCTGTCGTATTCATACATGCACATCCAAGTGACAGGCTGAGAGACAGATTGCTGCCTTCTATCGCAACATGAGTATCCTTAATTTTTTGTACTACCTTTTCTGCATCTTCAAGAGACTTATATGGCATGATAACAACAAATTCATCGCCACCCCAGCGTGCGATTAAGTCCTTCTCCTCACAGCATTCCTGCAGAAGTATCCCTACACTTTTCAGCAATGTGTCTCCTGTCTTGTGTCCGAATACATCATTTGTTATTTTAAGACCGTTAACATCCGCCATAATAACGGAAATCGGCAAATATTTTTCTTTATCAAGATGTACCATCATTTCCTCAACGTATCGCCTGTTGTGCAATCCGGTTAAAAAATCATGATAGCTTAAAAATTCAACCTGTTTGTTATGCTCTTTTTCTTCATTTACATCACGGAATACCATTACTACTCCGAAAGTCTGTCCGTTTTCATCTTTAATGGGCGCGGCACTGTCTGCAATGGGAACACATAATCCACTGCGGTTTATCAGCTCGGTATGGTTTGCAAGTCCGATAATAAGACCTGTTTCCAGTACCTTTTGTATAGGATTTTCCACTGTATGACCGGTGGATTCATTTTGTAATACAAATACATCATCAAAGGGTCTGCCTATTGCCGACTCATTATCCCAGTCTGTCAGTTTTTCTGCAACATTGTTCATGCCGGTGATTATACCCATGTTGTCCGTTGTGACTACACCGTCTCCGATGGATTGCAGTGTTGTCCTTAACAATTCCTTTTCATGCAGCATTTCTTCCCTGTAGCGTTCCTTATCTGTTACATCAAAGAGTATAAAATAAAACAGCTTGCGTTCTCCTTCCGTGATGGCGGAAGCATAAGCATCCAACAGCCGGATTTTACCACTTTTGAGTCGATACGGAGCGGCAGAAAATATGACATCCCCCGACAGTCCGGCTCCACGGTATTTTTCAGCCGCTATTTCAGTCGGAAGGAGATTAAATTCCTGTGCCCTATGTCCTACCATCTCATCTCTTGTATATCCAAAATAATTTAACGTAGCAGGATTAACATCCATAATTTCTCTTGTTTCTGCATCAACAACCAGCATCAGTGCGCTGTGCTGATTAAACATCGCTTTAAAACGCTGTATGTGAACATAATTGAGCTGCTTCTCCTGCTCCAGCCTCCTTTTACCAAAAAGGAACTGAAAGAAGATTATACATGCTGCTATGGCAGTAATTATGATTGCCGCAATACTCGTCCTTAAAACATTTTGGAATATGTTTGCAGAACGCAACAGCACATCAGGACCCCTGACGAAGGATACAAGACTCCAGCCGTTATGTCGGATGGGTGCAGAAGACACAAAATAGTTTTCACCGTGTCGAAGAAAGACAGCACTGTCCATATCAGGACTGTATATAATGTAGGAAATACGGTCTATTTCCGTCTGTGTAAGATTATAAGAAGCTAAGGCGTCAATTATATTGCCGCCTCCGCCCTTAACAAACGTGTTGAAAATAACATCTCCCTCAGTAGTTATAATAGCATTCTGGATACCCTGATATACTGCACTTTCCACTCCCTCGTGCAGTAGATCTGCCCAACAAAGCCGTGTATAAAATGCACCTGTTGTGATATCATTCTCTCTCAGGGGAAGAAAAACCACAACAAAATATTCATCCTGATCATCAGATATCATACTATCCACCACTATTTCTCCGTTCATCAGCTTCAAAAAAACGTCTCCGTTATCACCACTAATTTCTTCCATAGTAATGTATTCAACAATGTATACAGGATTTGCAGCGTTTCTGTTCTCTAAAAACTCTCTTGGCTCGTCACTGCCGGAAAGCCTGAATATAGTTTCCGCAGTCTTCACAGCACGTTTTGCATTCTCAATATCATTACCGATCTTATTTGCATCACTTTCCGTGTGAATTTTCAGACTGTCACTGATCATGTTGTCGAACTCTTCACTCATCCTTTGCTTTTCCTGTATAAAGAGCAAGTAAATAGATACTACAAACACAAGTCCGCACAAAAGCACTACATGTAGTGATCTTCTTTTCAATATTAACTCAATATCTTCTCTTCTCTCTTCCATATAAATGCCCCCTAAGCAGTTAATGCAATTCTAACGTCCGGTATTCAGCCTGAATTTGCTGACCTCCTCACGCAAGGCTCCTGCCTGTGCTGACATTTCTTCACTTGTAGCTGAATTTTCTTCTGCCGTAGCAGCATTTGTCTGTACAACGTCGGAAACCTGATCGATCCCCTGTTTAATTTGCTCAATGGCTTTCGCTTGCTCATATGATGCCTGTTCAATTTTAGCAAAGCTTTCTGTAACCTTCTGAGCACTCTTTCCGACATCCTGTAAAACCTGTGCCGTTTGCACTGTTATCTGTGTACCTTTAGATACTGTATCCCCTGAGCTGTAAATCAGGTCTGATGTCTGTTTAGCAGCCTCAGCAGATTTTGCGGCAAGATTGCGCACCTCATCTGCAACAACAGCAAATCCCTTACCGGCAGCTCCTGCACGTGCCGCTTCTATTGCGGCATTAAGTGCGAGGATGTTTGTCTGGAACGCAATATCCTCAATTACCTTTGTAATATTAGCAATTTGATTTGATGCTGATCCTATTTCCTCCATAGCTTTTGTGAGCTGCTTCATATGCTCATTTCCAGCATTTACACCTGCACCTGCCTCATCTATGTAACGAGATGCAATCTTTACGTTTGCGGTATTTTCATCTGCCTGCTCAGCAATTTCTGTAACAGAAGCATTCAGCTCCTGTACCGAGGATGCCTGTTCTGTAGATCCTGCCGCAAGCTCCTGTGCTCCTCCTGATACCTGTGAAGCTCCTATGCTCACCTGCTCTGCCGCACTGTTGATAATCTGCATTGTATTGTTCAAAGTGGAAACTGTGTTTTCTATTGTTGTCTTAAGAATTGAAAAGTCACCGGGATAATCCATATCTACTTTTATCCTGAGGTCACCGTTCGATATTCTTGTGAATTTATCAATGACATCTCCAAGAATTGTACCTTGCAGTTCATTTGATTCCTGAATAAGTTTTGCCATCTGACCAAGCTCATCACGACTTTCATAATTAATTTGGGCATTCATATTACCCTTGGATATTTCCCGATATGTACTCACAATTTTGTTTACGGGATTCAATATGGACTTTGTGATGATTGTTACCACTATAATAGTAATGACAACGGATACGACAGCACATGCAATCAGCATAATCCACGCCATAGTTGAAGATGCTTTGGCCTCTGTACTTTGCTGTGCTGCACGATCCTTGGCAGTTGTTGAAAATCCCAGCAAAATGTCCATTGCATTATCAATTCTTGGTTTATATTCATCATAATACATGTCCAGTGCCTTATCGAGATTTGTATCTGAGCGATTAAGAACCAGCTCATTAATTTTAGCCCTATCGGCTGCTGCTTCGGCTATAATTGTCTTTAATTTTTCAATTTCAGAATCTCTGTCACTGTTTCTCTGGTTATTTTTATATGCTTCTAATTCACTTGCAACTATACTGCCATAATCTCCTGCTCTATCCAATGCAGTCTTAGATTCCTGAACATTGTCAGCTGTAATAGCTTCAAGAATATTGTGTAAAATTTGCTGCATACTTACCTGCATGCTTCGTACATGCTCTGCGTTTGGAACAGTATATTTTCCGTACAAATTAATTTGATTGCTGATATTACTGATATTGAATAATGACAACATTATAGACAATACCAGCAGTGCAAGCACAATACCAAACCCAAAGCTTATTTTTTTCCCGACAGTCAGATTTTTAATAAATCCGCCCTTTCCCTCTTTTGTCTTGTTAGCATTCATAGGATTTCCTCTCCCTTAAAACTTAATTTTTGTAGTATCTCTCCGGCTCTATAGCCCCAAGCATGTCCAGTTCGTCATCATTCAATAGTCTTTGACAGTCAAGAAGAAGCTTCACACTACCCTCTGACTTTCCTATACCCTTGATATATCCGCGCCCTCCGTTGAGATTAGGTGGAAGTGCAATATCCTCATCCTGAATATCAATTACTTCTGAAACACCGTCAACAACCAAGCCGACAGAAATGTTGTCCGTGTCAATTACAATGATACAAGTTCTGCCGTCATATTCTCTGACAGCCTTTTTAAAACGCAGACGCGCATCCATAACAGGTATGATTTTACCGCGAAGGTTTGTAATGCCCTTTATGTATTCCGGCATTTCAGGAATCTCCGTAATCGGCTGAATACCGATTATTTCGGTAATATATCGTATCTCCATACCATAGAGCTCATTTCCCATAGTAAAGATAAGATACTTTCCTCTCAGAGTATCCTCGTCTTCCATTTCCATCAGATTTATTAAATTTGTTTCTGCCACTAAGTCTTCCTCCCTCTAAGTTTTTTATATTTAATATTTCAATACATTGTATTGGCAATTGAAAAGGTTCCGTTCAGTTGTTGCCTTTAAATGTATTGTTAATAAATATACAATTTGTATAAAAAAAATAATCTGCCTTTAATATCACTTCGGCAGATGTACATATATATTCATACCTCATTATGTGGTAAATCGACAATTTTCGTCAAAATTCCTTTAGATACAGTTCAGCTCTTGAATGAATATTAAGCTTGCTGTAAATACTTCTGAGTGTGGTCCTTACGGTCATTTCAGATATATAAAGCTTGGCGGCAATTTCCTTGGACCTTAAGCGCTCTTTTGCAAGCAGCGCAATTTCCCTTTCTCTCGGTGTCAGAGGAGACTTATCCTGAAGAATAGCCCTCTTTATAATGCTTACCCCTCTTTTCTGGCGCTTACACAGTTCCATTATTTTGGTGAAACTATCCACCCCCGGTATATTAGTTCCGTCATAAAAGCTTGTACTCATTTCGGGTAGGAAATGCATCATGCATTCACGCTGTGCAAATGGAAGATAAATTTGATCCTGAAAAGCTGTAGTCAGTGCTTCCTTGAGATGCGCCTGCGCCTCAAGATATCTTCCGTTACTTCGTTTTGCTAAGGCAAAAAAAATTAACTGGTAAACCTTAGGCATTAAATATTTGATATTACCCTCAGGGTTATCCGATATATTCAGTGCATGCTCACACATTGCATAAAACTCATTATATCTTTTCCCCTTGAGAAGCAGCCACAAGTGCAGCACTTGCGCATGAGGAACAACAGGATAATACACTGTTTTCTTAATACTCTCCATATCATAAAACCATGGAGCGGTGTATTCTTCATCATCAAGCACAAAGCTTATGGTTGACATACAATGTTCAACCATACGAATTATATAGAGCTTGGGATTGTCATCAGCATAATTACGGATATTTTTAACTGCCTTAAAATATGCCTCCACATCCCCTCGTAAAATAGCAATGCGGGCAAGAATCAATTCCGAGCAAAGACAAATATCATCCTGCTTATAGCCTCGGGCATCATGGATAGCTTTATAGCATAAAATTTCCGCTTCATCATCTTCACCTGCCATGAGCATAGTCTCTGCCTTCATTGCATAAAACGCACCGGCGCCATGTCCAATGGTTAATTTGTGATATAAGTTGCTTCCTCCTTCCATTTGCTTGAGTACATCCTTCAGCCCTCCCTTATCACGCCATAACATATTCAATACGGATATACTACCAAACAAAAATGGGGTGTCACTTTTAACCATGTCAGTAGTCTTACCCGAAAGCTTCCAATATTTATTTTGACCTTCCATCATCTTTGCTATGTCATTAAATTCACCCAAAGATTCCAAAAGTACATACTCACCCTTTATATTTGTCAACTGCTCCTGGTTGTAATCTACATCGTTTTGAGTTACACGATGTAAAAGTCTGCACAGCTTTTTATACTCATCATAGTATCCGTTCATTAATGTCATATATCCGAAGACTATCATACTAACAGGGTACTTGCATAATATTTCATCAGGACATTCTCTTATCAGCGTTGCACAAAAACCTAACTGGTATCTTTCCTTTTGTTCATTCAGATACTCACGAGTGAATGGTAATGATAAAATTGCATCAAAATCTTTGATTCTGTAATAAAATTCTGCGGCATGGCAATAATGTAAATCTGCGGAACAGGCTTCCCCAGCTTTTTTATATATACTTTTCTGATAATCCTCTGATGTCTGATTGTGGAATTTGTCTCTTAGATAATTAAGAAGAATGGTATGTATGCTATAATAAAATTTATCCGGCAAATATTTGATGAAATCATTATTTTTCAGGAATTCATAAATTTTATTCGGCAAGGAAGCTTTATTTACCATAATGATTGCCTGTCGAATTGTAAATTTATCCAATATCGAAATTGACAGAAGAAATTCCTTTTCTTCCCCGTCGAGGCGATTCCAGATAACATTATCCACCAATTGATCAATATCGGCACCAAGCGTAAACGAACCTGTCTCCATAAAGCTGATCATTTGCAGGCGTATAGCTGCCACCCAGCCTTCAGTGCTCGTAAATAGTTTCTCTGTTTCATCCTTTGTCAGACGGATGCCGTTTATGCGAAATAAGCATTTGATACTCTCCCTGTCAAACAAAAAAGCAGATGAATTAATAAAATGTATATTATCATTATAAACTAAAAATTGCTTTCTGGCATCCTGAGTAATAAAGACTATGTGTAAAAGAGGGTCCATATGCATGGAAAAAGCATGCAGAAGTTCACTATGAATATCACAGTCAACAAGATGATAATTGTCAATTATGATGTATGTATCTGTTCTGCAGTTTATATTTCTGATATATGTC
Organism: Bacillota bacterium; assembly: GCA_023425285.1. Classification (GTDB taxonomy): domain Bacteria; phylum Bacillota; class Clostridia; order Tissierellales; family Sedimentibacteraceae; genus Sedimentibacter. The sequence goes on along the minus strand of JAFACY010000013.1, from coordinate 53,345 downwards.
ACCATATAAAATAATGTGTCAATAGATGGCATGTCTAAATTTTTTAAGTCTTGTGCCGTCTTTTGATTCACATTGGAGAACAACCCGCAAATGCCTGTCCAGAACATGGATGCTGACTCTCCTAAGCAGGTGTACCAATAACGACAGGCATCATATGGAAGATTCTCTCCTAAATATTCTCTTACTGCAGTGGTCTTTCCAAAACCAGACGGTGCTGCCACAACAGTCAGTGGGTGCTGTGATATCTGAGCAAGCTGATTTTTCAGCCTGTCAGAGAAATAATACTTTTGTTGTTTGTCTGATTCTTTGTGCATTATATTCCTCCGTTCTTGTGGTAAACTATACTTTTAATCTCAATATATTAATCGGTGTATCTTTTCATTAAAAATAAGTTTACATTATTGCAAATAATAAGTCCAGCTTTTTTACATTATTAGTCAAACTTGTTAAAATATATTAACAGGAGGTTCATAAAATGCATAATCTACGCTTATTGCGTGAGGAAAGAAATATGAGTCAGCAAAGACTTGCAGATGAATTCGATATCGCACAATCACAGATTCAAAATTATGAAACAGGCGGTTATCAACCTAATATTGATATGCTACACAAATACGCAGATTATTTTGACGTATCAGTAGATTTTCTGCTCGGCCGTACCAATATTCGCCATAAGCCTAAGGAAGTAAAAGAATGTGAACTTAGTACTGAGGAGCAGGTGTTTGTAAATCGTTACAGATCTCTGCGTTCCAATCAACGCCATATCCTTGATCTTTTTCTCGATGCCTTAGAGGATAAATAGTCATATAAAAATACTCCCCTTTGTGACAGGCGATAACTGCATGTCATAAAGGGGAGTATTACATTAATCTATATTTTCTTTCTTGCCATTTCAAACTCTTCCTGAATTTCAGACGAAGGCTCTCTTGTCATTTTTGATACTGCATAAATAACAACACATGAAATTATGAATGCCGGTAAAAGCTCGTATACACCGAACAAGCCGCCCATCGGTTTAAGCAGAAGCTTCCATACAAATACTGATATACCTCCCGACAGCATACCTGCGATAGCACCCTCTCTCGTTGTTCTTTTCCAGAACAGAGAAAACAGCATAACAGGACCGAATGTAGCCCCTAATCCTGCCCATGCAAAAGACACTATTGTGAAAATAACACTGTTTTCATCAAGTGCTATAATAATAGCTATTATAGTTATTGTAAAAAGTATTATTCTTGTCATTAACATAACCTGTTTATCTGTAGCTTCTTGTTTAAAGAGTCCTTGATAAATATTTTTTGAAAATGCCGATGCTCCAATAAGCAGGTATGAATCAGCAGAGCTGATTGTGGCAGCAAGAATACCTGCCATAGCAAGACCCGCAAAAATAGGATTAAATAATGTTTGTGCAGTTAGTATAAATACCGTTTCAGCCGCACCTGCTGTTGTCAAAGCCGTTGGGAATAATGCTCTTCCTATAATTCCTATCATAACTGCAGCAAATAAAGAAATCACAACCCATACTCCGGCTATTGTAGCTGAAATTTTAGCTTCTTTCTCATCTCTCATAGCCATAAATCTTAACAACACATGTGGCATTCCAAAATAACCAAGTCCCCATGCCAAGGTTGATAGAATTGTGTAGAATCCATATTTACCGGCTCCGCCAAACAATGGTACTCCATTCTGAGCCTGCTGCACACCATCTACAACTGTTGGCGATGCAATTCCAAAGAATTCAAAAAATCCCGGTATTGATTTTGCGTTGCTTATAACTTCAGACAAACCTCCTGCAACAGATGTACCTACGATTAAGACCATAGACAATGCTAAAATCATTATACTGGCCTGCATAGTATCTGATGCTGTTTCAGCTAGGAAGCCGCCCAAAGCGGTATAGAATAAAACAAACACTGCCCCTAAAATCATCATATAAATGTATGGCAAATTAAATAATGTGCTGAAGAGCTTACCAACTGTTACAAAGCAACTGGATGCATAAACAACGAAGAATACTAAAATCCATACTGCAGTAAGAGTCAAAAGTATTTTTTTAGTATCTTTAAAACGATTGCTGAAAAATTCCGGCAATGTAATTGAATTACCTGCTATTTCGGAATATCTTCGAAGTCTCTTTGCAACCCATATCCAGTTAATAATTGTTCCTGCTGCAAGACCTATTGCAGTCCATATAGCATCACTTAAGCCAACCCAATATGCCACACCCGGGAGTCCCATTAACAGCCATCCGCTCATGTCAGAGGACGCAGCACTCAGCGCAGATACCCAGGGACCTATAGTTCTTCCTCCTAAGAAGAAGTTATCACTGCTTTCGTTTGCGCGCTTTGCAAAATACAATCCGATGATTATTACTACCGACATATAAATTACCATTGTTATAAATACTTGCAAGGTTTCTCCGTTCATTAATCAACCTCCTTATATATTTCCCACCATTTATGACAGGATATTTATATAAGTATAATTGTAAAATTATATGGTGTCAAGCATAAATAATAGCAACAATTGTAGAAATGTTAACGTTGTCACTTTATTAACAAACTTTGAATTTAAACATTATTTTCACTTATTTATCAATTTATAAAAAGATAGCAAATATGCATTAATATACATATTTGCTATCTGATTTATCCTATTAAATTATTTATTACTTCCTTAACTGTTGTTAATTTATTTATATTTTTCAAATTAGCACCTGAAAATATCAATCCGTCTCTTCCTTCAACCGCATCAATCAATCCGGTTGATATACAATAAGGAATTGATGCCGGATTGCATCCCGGCAGACACTTGTAGCACTTGCTTGCTTTGTTTGCTCCGGACATTGATTTTGTGATAAAATTTGTCCTGATTGCTCTGGCAGGCATTCCCACCGGACTTTTTATGATGATTTCATCATCCTCGGCAGCATTTATATAAGCCGCCTTGAAATTATCATCAGCATCACACTCAACAGTTGGTACAAACAGGCTCGCTATTTGAAATCCGTCCGCACCATATTCACTGAGCTCCTTCATATCTTCCTTTGTTCTTATCCCTCCCGCTGCAATCACAGGAATTTTAAAATTATATTCTGCTTCAAAGTCTGAAATTAATTCCTTAACTTCCTTTACAATGTCCTTCAAAGCCATACATTTATTTTCAAGCATTTCATCCATTTTAAATCCTAAGTGCCCACCAGCCAACGGTCCTTCAACAACAAGAGCATCAGGCAAACGTTCATGCTTCAAATAGCTTTTTATTATTACCTTCGCCGCCTTTGCAGATGATACTATGGGAACAATTTTAGTCGATGTTCCTTTGACCAGTTTAGGTAATGACAACGGAAGTCCGGCACCGGAAACTATTATATCTATTTTTTCTTCCACCGCTTTTTTCACATAAAGCTCGTAATTTGTAATAGCAGCCATTATGTTCATGGCTATAATGCCCTTTGTCTTTTCTCTCGCTTTTCGTATTTCCTTACCTATGGCTCTCAAATTTGCTTCCAACGGATTTACTGCAAAATCCGGCTCCCTGAAACCGATCTGTACTCCAGATATGGTTCCTATTCCCCCTTCATTTGCTACCGCAGACGCCAGACCTGACAAGGATACACCAATACCCATTCCTCCCTGAACAATCGGAATCTTAGCAATTAAATCACCTATCCTTAATTCTTTCAGCTCCATTTTTTCTCCAATACTTTATATATCAATTTATTTGATATTCAAAGTATATAGATAAGCATTAAATTTGTCAAGCGGAATTTCACCAATATTATGTTGACAAATATTCAATTGTCATATATGCTTATTAGTAATTAATCCTATTATCAATTATAGAGATAATATTGCGTGACCTTACATATATTATCGATATCAAAACCAAAGGGAGGACATAATCCATGAAAGAGCATAAACGAGTCTTTGGTATGGCAGAAGTGTATTTTGATATTATCTACATGTTTTCAGCACTGGCAATAGGTACATATCTTGTAACAACAGTACATTCTCAGGTGAAATTTCTTGCCGGAATTACAGCTTTGCTGCTGGTATCGGGAGATGCTTTTCATCTTATACCAAGAATTGCCGCAATCCTTACATCACGTGAACATCAATTTGCCCGTGCCATGGGAATAGGAAAGTTAATAACCTCTGTTACAATGACAATCTTTTATATATTGCTTTGGGAAATAGGAATTATACTTTTTTCTCCACATATGAATTTTCTATTGCAATACATTGTTTACGGTCTGGCTGCTATTCGCATACTGTTGTGCCTTTTCCCGCAAAATCGATGGTTTGATGAGCATCCGCCGGTAATTTGGGGAATTTATAGAAACATTCCGTTCCTGATGCTTGGTATTGCAACTATAATGCTATTTTTCTCAAATGCCTCATCAGTTCCCGCTCTCGGCAACATGTGGCTTGCCATAGTCCTGAGCTTTGCATTTTATATTCCTGTTGTGCTGTGGTCTAATATCAATCCGAAAATCGGAATGCTGATGCTGCCTAAAACATGTACATATTTATGGATGCTTATTATGTTCATGTATCTATGAATCATATTCGCTTAAAAGCGATTGATAATAAAAAACAGAAAGGAGTTATTATGGATCAATACAAGAAATTAACAAATGAAGTCGGTGCTCCTGTTGCCGATAATGAAAATTCCATAACTGCAGGTCCAAGAGGTCCTGTTGTTATGCAGGATGTGTGGCTGATGGAAAAAATGGCCCACTTTAACCGTGAGGTTATTCCCGAACGCAGAATGCATGCCAAAGGCTGGGGAGCTTATGGTGATTTTACTGTAACAGGCGATATATCGCAATTCACCAAGGCCAAGGTACTTCAGCCGGGAGCAAAAACAGATGTATTTGTACGTTTTTCTACCGTAGCAGGTGAACGCGGTGCTGCAGACTGTGAAAGAGACATACGCGGATTTGCATGCAAATTCTATACCGAAGAAGGCAACTGGGATTTGGTAGGAAATAATACCCCTACATTCTTCATACGTGATGTACATAACTTTTCGGATCTGAACAGAGCCGTTAAACGCGACCCACGCACCGGAAGACGCTCCGCACAAAATAACTGGGATTTCTGGACACTGCTGCCTGAAACATTCCATCAACGTACCATCGTCATGTCGGATCGTGGAATTCCTGCTTCTTTCCGCCATATGCATGTATTTGGTGAGCATACTTTCAGCTTCTACAATGCAAAAAATGAAAGAGTGTGGTGTAAATTCCATCTGCACACCCAGCAGGGAATTAAGTGCCTGACAAATGAAGAGGCAGCCGAAATTAACGGAATGGACAGAGAATATCATGGAAAAGATCTGTATGAAGCTATAGAAAACAAGGATTATCCACGCTGGACAATGTATGTACAGATTATGACTGAAGAACAGGCTAAAACCCACTATGAAAATCCGTTTGACATTACAAAAATATGGCGTCATAAGGAATTCCCGCTGATTGAGGTAGGTGTACTTGAGCTTAATCGTAATCCTGAAAACTATTTTGCAGAGGTTGAGCAAGCTGCTTTCACTCCTGCACACGTTGTTCCGGGTATTGGCTTCTCTCCGGACCGTTTCCTTCAGGGAAGACTGTTTTCTTACGGTGATGCACAGCGTTACCGTCTCGGAGTAAATCACAATCATATTCCTGTTAACAGATCACGTGTTGAGGTTAACGAATATCACCGTGACGGTGCTATGCGCACAGACGGCAATTACGGAGGCACACCGGCATATCATCCTAACAGCTATGGATATTGGACTTCTCAGCCCGAAGTATCTGAACCACCTATGGAAATAGAAGGTGCTATGTGGAGATACGATCCTAAGGATGACCCTACTGATGATAATTTCAGAGCAGGAGGAAATCTATGGAGAATTCTTGCGGAAGACAAAAAACAGCTTCTGATAGGCAATACGGCAGCTGATATAGCTCCTGTAACAAAGAATATTAAGTATCGCCATGCCGTTCATTGCTATCTGGCAGACGAGGAATACGGACAGCGAATGACTGATGCCCTTGGTCTTGACATTGAGAAAGTAAAAGAACTTTCAAAATTAGATAACCGTGGTCTGATCGAAGCTACGTTGTCAGAAGATCTGTTCGAAGCTGTGCTGTCAGAAAACATGTAAAATACTCAAGGAAGGTAATATTCTTCATGAAACAACTAAGAAACACAAAACAACGACAAACTGTATTAAATGCCGTGTTGGGACGAAAGGACCATCCTACCGCAGATCGTCTGTATCTGGATTTGAGAGCTGAAAATCCCAATTTAAGCAGAGGAACCGTATACCGCAACCTTAATATACTTGCAGAAGGAAAAGAAATTAAGCAGCTCAAAACGTCCGGAGCCGATCGCTTTGATTGGAGACTTGAGCCCCATGATCACATAATGTGTACTAACTGCGGAGCACTGTTTGATTCACCTTTACCATACAAGGAAGAGCTGGATAATTTAATAGAAGAGTATACCGGATTTAAAATCAATCTTCATCGGACAGTATTTGAAGGACTCTGTCCGGATTGCATGAGAAGGCTTCAGAAAGAAGAATAAATACACTTAAAACGGCATGGTAACAATCCATGCCGTTTTAAGTATATATAAGATAATGAATATTTATATAACCGAATCATCAAGCAAAAAATCAATCAGTCCGATATTCAGAATACCATTATCATCATACCACCGTTTACCTATATCTTTTCTTACAATAATTTTCGGAAAGTAGTCGCCGGTCAGAGAAAAAGGCAACAATTCACTTGCAAGTTTTTCTTCAGTTGTCATGGCATAAGCAGATTGAATATAAACCCTCTTACTCCCCAGAGTCGCTATAAAATCAATTTCTCTTGATACTCGCACAGAATTTCCGTTCTTATTCTTCTCCCTTGAAAAAACAACTCCTACATCAACAGCATAACCACGCAGAATCAATTCATTATAAAGGATGTTTTCCATAATATGTGTCATTTCCTGCTGACGAAAACCGATTCGTGCATTACGCAAGCCTATATCTTCACAGTAATACTTGTTTGGAAAATCAAAATACGACTTTCCCCTCACATCATATCGTTTGCTCTCAGAAAACATAAATGCATCTTCCAAATGATTAATATATGCCCTTACCGTATTTGAAGACACACTTATCTGCCCCTTGGATTTCAGTGTATTGATGATTTTGCTCGGATTTGTGAGCGACCCGATGGACGAGCATAAAAGATCAATAATCTGCTCTAAAATATCCTGATACTCGATTTTTTTTCGCTCCACAATATCTTTGATGAAGACTTCCGAAAAAAGAGACTGCAGATAGTTCATTTTAGCCGTATCCGTTGATCTGGATAAAACAAGGGGCATACCACCATAGAAAGCGTATGTATCAAATGCCTCATTTTTATCACCGCTGACAGACGAATAGAATTCAGCAAAACTAAGAGGATGCACACGAATTTCATCACTCCTGCCTCGAAACTCGCTAAGAATATCTTTTGAAAGCATTTTTGAGTTGCTTCCGGTAACATATACATCAAGATTGGACAGTGATTTCAAATCGTTAAGGGCATCGTAAAAGGTAATATATTTCCCTGCAGGGTTATATGGATTTGCTACTTCATCAGACATCTGAATCTCATCTACAAAAAGATAGTAATTATCTGGCTTTCCATCAACATGATTTCTTACATAAGCAGTAAGTTCAAGAGGATTTCGGAAACGTATATCTTTTACCAAATCAAGCTCAAAAGAAAGGATGTGTTCTTTACTTACGCCATTTTCCAATAAATAATTCATAAAAAGCTGACGCAAAAGGTAAGACTTTCCACATCTCCTGATTCCGGTTACAACCTTTACCTGCCCATCCCATTGATAATCAATCAGTTGCTTTAGATATCTATCACGTTTTATTTCCATAACATACCTCCACTGAAATGTTATGCCCCTAAAGGCTTAACTATTCAATAGTATATCCTATTCTTTTAAAAAAATCAAGAAGTCGACTGAAATATCTATTTCATGATGTATTCTTGTAGTTCCTCACTTATTAAATTGTATTGATATATTATATCCCCACTATTTGCATTGTAGGCAAATATGTAATCTCCTATGATATTAAGATTTACCACTTCTCCGTATATAATTTTTGATTGTATAGCAGTATCTTTATTATATTTATATACTCCACTTTCTCCATCTGTATAATATATGAAATTGTCATATATTGTATAATTGTACACTTTATTTTTTGTTGTATGTTTTTCTTTTGACTTTAATTTTAAATTAAATTCATACACATTGTTATATTCTTCATGTACAGTGTAATACACTGAATCTTCGTAATAATTAAATCCTTTTTCTTTGCCAGCTGAAAATAAAACCTCTTTGTTTGTTCCGTTGTGATTTATTTTATACACCTCTCTATTTGAATTAGAAATTATATATTCCTCTAAAACCAATAGTTCCGATCCTCCCTTCTGCAATATTTCTACATTTCCTCCATCTAAATCTATGGAATAAATATATCTATTGAAACTATTGCTTGGATCAGAGTTAATACAAATTATTTTATCTCCTAATGAGCTGATTCTATACGGAACTATATCTATTGTCTTAAAATCTGTACCGTCTTTGTTAATTACTCCTACAGCAGCACCGCTATAATATGAAAATACTATTTTATCTCCTATTACATTAATATAAGATATTCCTCTTTCATCAAATATTTTTTCCTTTTTTTCAATATTATTTAATGGTGCTTTATACAACTTTCTTGCATCAGCAATATTTACGAAATACAAATATTCTCCATCTGTATTAAACATGCTATAATTTCCGATATTCCTAACATTATAATTTGTTTTATCATCAAAATTTATACTATTAATGCGTCTTGAACCTATGTAAACTGTCTTTGTCTCATTATTCCATTCTATTGCTTCACCCATTTGTTTTGCTATAAATGATATTGGTACGTATGTCCTGCCCTCAATGATTATTGCCTTGGTATCCATTACCTCTTCTTTACCATTGGCTGTTATTATATTGCTGTCTATTTTTAATATGATTTCTATATCGCCTTTAACTATCTTAACTGTTCTTGCTTCTCCGTCCCAAGCTACATTTGCTCCTAAGGTATCCGCAACCTTTGCAACGGGTATCATTGTACGGTTATCTTCGTTTATAAACGGCTTACTATCTGTAAACTCTATTGTCTTACCGTCAACATTTATTTTTATTTCATGCTCGCTTGCCATAGCATAACTGCATGTTATAATTGCTAATGCTATTACTAATACAATTACTTTTTTTAATTGTCCCATTCCTTTTTTATTCATGTACTTTCTCCATTCTTAGTATTTTACGATTTGATTAAAGCTCTTCTTTAATTAGTCCTTATCTTGTTCCGTTGATTTATATCAATTCGTTCTATATTTAATTTTATTTTTACTACCTTACATCTTCTATCATAACTTTCTTAACCAACCTCTTAGTTATTTCACCTGATTTTTTATAGTATGTCGCAGATTTAATGTACTTTGTGTTACTTATTGATTTCTGTCTATCAATATCATAACCAAAGTCATTTATTATTTCTCTAACCATACTCCCCACAAATTGTTTTAAAATATTTTCATTGAGATTGAAATTCACTGGGTCATGAAAATGTGCCTCAACTTCTGAAATAATTCCTGCTAATGCAGGTCTTCCATATACATCATTTGCAATTAGCATCTTTTCAATATTCTCAGGCTCTGACATAAACTTGTAAAGTTTCTTTACAATATTATTGTCATAATATTTCTGATACCTTGGATACCACATATAAACCCTGTCATAACTCATTAAATACACCCTCCAATAGTTATTTTTCATATACATGTTTTTCATGTATTTATATTATCTATATACGATTATATAGTCTTGTGTTTCAAATATCAACAACAAAAAGTACTGCCTAATTTCTTAAGCAGTACCCTTTAGTATTAATTAGTATTATCGTATTGTTAGTAAAATGTTAGTACATTTTATTGTTTCTGACTATATTCATCGAGAGCTGCATTGGTACTTGCCTGTTTTTCCTCGATTACTTCCTTGAGCATCATGTCCTTAACCTTCATCAGTCTCGTCTGATTACCTCTTTCATTTTCATCAAGCTTCATCTGGATGTACTTGATTGTTTCCTGAAATTGAGGGATCATGACGTATTCAAGGGCATTAACCCTTCTTCTGGTTTTTTCTATCTCCGCCGCAAGAAGCTGAACTTCTTTTTCAACTGCAGCCAATCTTAACAGTTCGGGAAAGATTTTAAATTGGTCTTCAATAGCGTTATCAAGCTCTGCTGAAGTATTGGCAAACCCATATGGATAAATATTGGAAGCATCATCGGTTGAAGTTTCAAAACTGAACACCGGTACATCAACACTCATAACATTTTTGTTTCCTACATCGATTGCAACTCCCTGCTTGGGATACATAAGTGCTTCCTCTAAAACCTCTGTTGACATAACAGCACTTGCAATTACAAAGTTGGAATAAACATTGTTGAGATAAACTTCCACCTCTTCGCGCAAGCTTTTGTTTTCTCTGGCAAGCTCCAAAAATTGCTTCATAAGCTCGTCACGTTTATCCTTAAGCATCTTATGACCCTTTACAGCTACCTTCAAACGCTTTTTCAGAGAGGTTAATACCATTCTGGTGGGATTTACATTTAACCTTGCCATATTTTCACCCCTCGTTATTCATTTTTGGGATAGTATTTTTCAATATATTCGTCTCTTATACGTTTTAATTCGCTCTTTGGTAAAAGAGTCAGCAAATCCCATCCTAAGGTCAATGTTTCTTCAATTGATCTGTTTGTTTCATAACCTTGAGAAACATATCTTTTTTCAAATTCGTCCGCAAATTTTGCATAGAATTTATCTGCATCGGAAAGAGCTGCCTCACCGAGTATGGCCATGAGCTCTTTTGCTTCCTTACCTCTTGCGTACGCCGCAAAAAGCTGGTTCAATACGTCCGAATGATCTTCTCTCGTCTTACCTCTGCCTATGCCCTTATCCTTCAGACGTGACAGTGATGGTAGAACATCTATAGGAGGCTTGATACTCTTTCTGTGCAATTCACGTGAAAGAATTATCTGACCCTCTGTGATGTAGCCTGTCAGGTCGGGGATTGGATGAGTTTTATCATCTTCAGGCATTGATAAAATAGGTATCATTGTAATGGAACCTTCTGTATCTCTCTTTCTGCCTGCTCTTTCATACAATGTTGCCAGGTCTGTGTACAGATAGCCCGGATATCCACGTCTTCCCGGTACTTCCTTACGTGCGGCGGATACCTCACGCAAAGCCTCTGCATAGTTTGTTATGTCCGTCAATATAACGAGCACGTGCATTCCCTTGTCAAATGCAAGAAATTCTGCTGCCGTAAGTGCCATACGAGGAGTTGATATACGCTCGATGGCAGGGTCGTCTGCCAGATTCATGAACAGTACGGTTCTGTCGATAGCGCCTGTTTTTCTGAAGTCCGATATGAAGAAATCCGCTTCTTCGTATGTGATACCTATTGCCGCAAATACAACGGCAAACTTGGAATCATTACCCAAAACCTTTGACTGACGTGCAATTTGTGCGGCTAAGTCAGCATGTGGCAAGCCTGAGCCTGAAAATATAGGGAGCTTTTGCCCTCTTACCAGTGTATTTAATCCGTCTATTGCAGATACGCCTGTCTGTATAAATTCATCGGGATAGTCACGAGCCGACGGATTCATGGGAAGTCCGGCAATGTCCAGTCTTTTCTCCGGAATTATAGACGGACCGTTATCTATAGGTCTGCCAAGACCGTCAAATACACGTCCGAGCATATCGTAGGAAACTGCTAATTCCATTCCCCTGCCTAAGAATTTCACCTTGCTTTCTGCAAGATTTATTCCGGCAGAGCTTTCAAAAAGCTGTACCAGAGCATTGCTTCCGTTAATTTCAAGCACCCTGCAGCTTCTCGTTTCACCGCTTGGAAGTTCAATAACACCAAGCTCATCGTAAGCAACATTTTCAACATTTTTAACAAGCATTAAAGGTCCTGCTACCTCTGATATCGTCTTATACTCTCTTATCATACTATTCAACCTCCTTGCCTGCAATTAAAGCTGAAATTTCTGTTTCCAACTGTTTTTTAATGTTGTCGAAGCTTTCTTGTATATCTTTTTCTTCTGTATATTTGAATCTTCCTATTCTTTCTCTTACAGGAAGATCGGATAATTTTTTGAAGTCAGCACCGTCTCTCAGTGCATCCATGCCATCATGGAAATATTTCAGTATCAGTGTCAATAACTTATGCTGTTTTTCAAGTGATGTATAGGTATCAACATCGTGGAACGCATTTTGATGCAGATAATCCTCTCTGATGGAACGTGTTGCTTCAAGCTTAAGTCTGTCTCCCACTGAAAGTGAATCAACGCCGACAAGCTGTACTATTTCATTCAACTCTGCTTCTTCCTGCAGCAGTCTCATGGTTTCTGAACGCATTGAAGTCCAGTCCTTTGCAACTGCTTCATCAAACCATTTTCCTATTCTGTCAACATACAGTGAGTAACTGTTCAACCAGTTGATCGCAGGGAAGTGACGTCTGTACGCAAGCTGTGCGTCCAAAGCCCAGAACACCTTTACTATACGAAGAGTTGCCTGTGATACCGGCTCTGAAATATCTCCGCCCGGAGGTGAAACTGCTCCTATAGCCGATAATGCGCCTTCTCTTCCTTCGGTTCCCAAGCTTATAACTCTTCCTGCTCTCTCATAGAATTGTGCGAGACGGGATGCAAGATATGCGGGATAACCTTCTTCACCAGGCATTTCTTCAAGACGTCCGGACATTTCACGAAGAGCCTCTGCCCATCTCGATGTGGAGTCTGCCATTAAAGCAACTGAATAGCCCATGTCTCTGAAATACTCTGCAATTGTAATACCTGTGTAGATACTTGCCTCACGTGCCGCAACAGGCATATCTGATGTGTTTGCAATCAAAACCGTACGTTTCATCAGTGATTCGCCTGTTCTCGGGTCCTTCAGTTCAGGGAATTCCATAAGAACGTCCGTCATTTCGTTACCGCGTTCTCCGCAGCCTATATAAACAACTATTTCCGCATCTGCCCACTTTGCAAGCTGATGCTGAACAACCGTCTTACCGCTTCCGAAGGGTCCGGGAACTGCTGCAACACCGCCCTTGGAAATAGGGAACATGGTATCTATAACCCTTTGTCCCGTAACTAACGGAGTATCCGGAACAAGTTTTTCCTTGTACGGTCTTCCTTTTCTTACGGGCCATTTCTGCATCATCGTTAAGTTAACGGACTCTCCGTCCTCTTTTACAACTGTGCAAACCGTTTCTTCAACCGTAAAGCTTCCTGATTTTATTTCCTGCACAGTTCCGCTAATACCGTAAGGAATCATTATTTTTTGCTGTACAACCATGGTTTCCTGAACCGTACCTATGATATCTCCTGCCTGAACCTTGTCTCCTGCTTTAACAACAGGCACAAATTCCCACTTTTTCTCCCTGTTAAGTGACGGAACGCTTATTCCCCTGGCAATATTGGGTCCCGCTATTCTTCTTATTTCTTCAAGCGGTCTTTGAATTCCGTCATATATGGTTTCTATAAGTCCGGGTCCAAGTTCAACCGACAACTGTGCTCCTGTTGAAACTACAGGTGCTCCCGGAGCTAATCCTGCTGTTTCTTCATATACCTGGATTGATGCCCTGTCACCGCGCATCTCTATAATCTCGCCTATAAGTCCTTGTTCGCTTACACGCACAACGTCAAACATGTCTGCATCCTTCATGCCTTCAGCTATAACCAACGGACCGGATATTTTTACTACTCTTCCTTGGCTCATTAAATCAATCACCTGCTTTCATTTTTATATAACTAATCGTTGTTAAACAATATATCAGCACCAACTGCTTTTTCAACTGCTTTTTTAATGTTATCAAATCCTATTCCCATTGAACCGTTCATACCAGGTATAGGGATTATTGCCGGCAGGCGTTTTTCATTGTATTCATATACGGTATCCCTTATTTCAGCGTAGAAATTTTCCGTTATATAAATAATTGCATAGTCTTCATCAGCGATTTTCTGCAATTTGTGCCTTGCATCTTCGCCTGATGTACAGTCATATACATCAAGTCCAACCGCCTTGAAGCCCTGAACACTTTGTTTGTCACCGATAACACCTATTTTATACATATGTTTCCCTCAACCTTTCTCTTATAAGTTCAGGAGAGATACCTGCAAGCTTGCCTGCCAGGATTATTCTTGCAATTTTTATCTCATTGTCTTTTGCTATCAAGTACCCTGCAAGAGGCTCTATACCAAAAGGAACATATTTAGCCGACTTAACGTAGTCAACAAGCTTATTGTCCAGAAGCTTTTCCATAGTTGTAAATTTTCCGGTTTCAGACAGCGCGTCAGTTCCTTCAAGAAATAAATCCTTAAATCCGTATGCAGATAAATTATCAGCAAATTTTTCAAACGGATCATCATAATTTTTTATAAATGTCTGTTCGCTGATACTTCCGCCACTTATGAAGACTTTGGTAAAAAAATCCCATGACTTATTCATTTTCTTAAGTCTTACATAAGTCTTTATATTGATTGCATCAATTTGTAATTTAACATAATTAATTATGAAGTCATTTTTTGTTTCCTTAGCCGAATTCAACATTTCTTCATAGCAGTATTTATCAAAAATGATATCTATCTGCTGAGGATCATTGGTTTTTGGAAATGTCTCAATTACTTCATTCAATGCTTTACCCATACTTTCCGTAAGCGATGAGAAATCTCTCTCCTTAACGGCATATTTAAGCGTTTTTAAATCAATCGATCCGGTATCAACCAGGATATCGGAAGAATCAAAAGCTAAATATTCCGATTTCATAATGACTTTCAGATTATGATAATCATATGGATATAAAAACATATTGAAATAATCTAATTCAGGTGCTATAGATGATATAAAATCATATGTTTTTTTATGCTCTTCACTTAAAAGCTTCTCATAATTATTAGGATCTGTAATTTCACTGCCATTTCCGTAATTTATATCATTTAAAACTCTTAAGCTGTCCAATGTGGTCTTTGCATCAATCATTTTCTCTGCTCTTTCACGAGTAAGCATGTATTTTTCAACACTTCTGACCCTTGCAGTGGAAAACAAATAATCTGTATCCTTAATTTTTGCCAAAGCCATTCCTCCTTTCAGGCAGGAAAATTAACTAAAAAGTGCATTTGCCACTTCAGAAGTCAAATCATCCTTTACAGAATTCAGCAGTGTTTCAAAGGTATTGTTAATTTCTATATTGCCGCTTCTCAATAAAAATCCGCCGCTTACATTTATTGTCTTGTCGCTCAATTTATATTTTGCGGCATTTAAGCTTTGATTGACTGCCTCTATTAACTTTTCGCCTATCTTATCCCTGTCTCTTTGATTTAAGATTATTATTCCTTCATTTACGGGAATTTTGATTATTTCTTCTGTCAGATAACTTAAATATTTATCTTCGGGCATTGATTTTAATTTCTCAAGTGCTAAATCAAAGCTTTTCTGAATAGCTTCCTGTTTTGCTCCAAGAATCATTTTTCTTGCCTGAAGCTCTGCAGCCGATATCTTTCTGCTTTTTAAGCTTTCAGCTTCTTTTTCACATTTTTCCGCTGCCTGCTTCAATATTTCTTCTGCTTCTATCTTTGCTTTGCCTATAATTTCCTCCATTGCTTTCTCAGCATTTTTAACAGAGGTTTCTTCAACTAATTCAGCATCACCTATAATAGCGGCAGTTATATTTTCAATGCTCATTTCCTCACATCCTTATTGTAATTTTAATAACACGTTATATTGCAATACCATTTATCATAAGGAAAGAAATAAGAAGTGCCAATACCGCATATGTTTCAACCATCGCTGCATAAACCATTGCCTTTGCAATTTCTTCAGGTCGTTTTCCAACTAACATAATACCTGATGCAGCAACCTTTCCCTGATGAATCGCTGAAATAATACCAACTATTCCGATAGGAAGTGATGCGGCAAGGAAGAAGCCACCCTGTGCAGCCGTTAATTCTGCCATGCCTCCGCCCAATAATCCTATTTTGTTAAGTATTATAAAGGCAATAAGAAGTCCGTAAATACCCTGAGTTCCCGGTAACGCCTGTAAAATCAATGTAGCACCGAATTTCTTAGGATCTTCAGCCACAACTCCGGATGCTGACTGACCTGCGATACCAACACCTATAGCACTTCCTATACCTGCCAGTGCAGCAATAGAAGCACCTAAAATTGCTAAAAAGTTTCCGTTTGTTAATATGTTGTTCATTTAAATTTCCTCCTTGATAATCTTATTATATTTAGTTTTTTTGGCTAAAGGATTAAAGGATTCTCCTCCGCCTTCATAAAATTTGCCGAAAAATTCAACATATTGCAATCTTGCCGCATGTACAAATGCTCCGAGAGCATTAATGGCAAAGTTGAAAACATGACCAATCAATAAAACTACTACAAAAAGCAGAATTCCGAATATATTTCTGCCTCCCATGCTTCCCAGAATACTTACAACCGATGATACAACGCCCGTTGCCAATCCCAGTGCAAGTAATCTTGAATATGAAAGAACATCACTCAGGTAGCTTGTAATATTGTACAAGCTTAATATACCGCTTGTAAGCTTGCCCACTATATTATCCTTGCTTCTGCCCTGAGTTAAGACTAAGCCTATGGCAAAAATAATTGTCATCCACTTTCCAACCACTGCGGACCCCAGTAATATAGTATTGCCGAACAGCCACAGCGCGATACCTATAATAAATCCGTACCAGAAGCCTATATCAAATACTGCTGCCTTTGTATCCCCGTCTCTGATGAGCATGTATGCTTGTATAGCCATACCCGTGAATAAATGTATTATACCGAATACAAATGAAAAGACCAATAAGGTCATCGGCTGTTCCATAGGATTGATCCATACAGGCTTTATCGTAAAATCAGAATCGAATATGAGCTTTGCTGCCGCAGGTATCGCATCACCAAACCAGCTTCCGAACATAACTCCCCAGAATGCCGTTGACAACCCACAGTAGAAAAACAGCTTCATCATTTTCTGCATGGTACCTTCAATCCTGAATTTCTTAAGCAGTAAAAAGCAAAGTACTGCCATAATTAATCCATATCCCACATCCGCAAGCATGAGCCCGAAAAATATCGCGTAAAATGGAGCCATTAACGCTGTCGGGTCAATATTTGATGAGGAAGGCAGACTGTACAGCTCTGTAATTGCTTCAAAGGGCTGTGCAAGGGACTTGTTATCCAGCAAAATAGGATATTGCTCTCCGTCCTCAGGCTCTGAAATTTCATGCCAACATTCATATTTATTTAATATTTGCTTAACCTTGTCATTGCTGACTTCAGGAGTCCATCCCTGAATATAGAACGTGGTATCCGTCTTGAGAATATTGCCTAATATTTTATTTTTATCTCTTTCAATCGTAAGATAATCATAATACATCTGAATTTCTTCTTTATACGGCAGATAATCTGAAATTCCTTTTTCAATTTCCTGTTTTTTATCTGAAATTTCTTTTAAATTTTTCTCATATTGTGCTATATTTTCTGCTGTAGTCCCGGTAAGCTCTTTGAAATTTACAAGGTTAAAACCAAACTGCTTCAATGTTTCATAAACAATATCTCTCTCACTTCTTAAACATACTATTGAGAAATAATATTGATCCTTATCACTTTCAATCAAGACTACATAGCACTTATCGGTCTTATCACCCAAATCGCTTTTCAATTTTTCTACATCTATTATATTTGGAAAAACCCCGATAAATATACTTGTATACTTTGTTTCATTAAGTTCAAGCGGCAGCTCATATTTTATCCAAGGTTTTAAGCTCGTTATTGATGCTTCGATTTTATTCTCCTCTGAGCTTAAATCATTGTATATCTTGTTCAACTCAAGCAGTTTTGAAACAATTTCCTCAGTACCTTCATTATTCAGCATTCTGTTTTCAAATTCATTTAATGTTATTGTACGCCTCGTGCTGAACATTGGTTTTTTACTTCTATCATGGCTTTCCAGGTTTACTAAGACATCATTAATTTTGGAAATTTTCGCATCATAGTTTAATACTTCGTTTTCATTGCCATCTTTTTTAACAATGGAAATCCACTCGGGATCTGTCAGCTTAAAGTCCTGTGAACGTATTTCCACAACACCTAAGTCCATTATTTCTTTTATGACAGATGGTTTATGAGTATTCAGACCGATGATGCTGATTTTGTTCATCTTAACTATTGACACCGGCTTTCACTATCCTTTCCAATATTATTGAAGCTGCACTGTCCATTTTACTTTCGGCATTTGAGAGAATGTTTTCACATTCCATTGACGCTTTGTTTATTATGCCGTCATATAAAGACTGTCCTTCGGATTCCGCAGCCTTTGTTGCATCAGAGCTTTTAGACTCGGCACTTTTATATGCTTCCTCCAGGATTTCTGATGCTTTCGCATTAGCATTGGTAATAATCTGCTTGGCCTTTACAGAAGCTTCCTTCTTAATTGCTTCAGCCTTTTCTTCCGCCTCCTTTATTACCTTGATAACCTCAATCGACACTATACCACCACCTTTTATTTAATTAGGAAAACATATTCACATTACTTACTACTATAAATAATACATTCTAAAATGTCAATAGAATAACTATATCCATATAATTATTCGGCTATTCACGTTTTTTAGTCAGTAAAATTTAAATATTTATAATAATAATTTATAAATTCCGTCATATGTTACAGAATTTTTCAAAAATAAAATTTTCCCCCATTATAATAATTACATTAACAGTATAATAATAAGTTATTTTTTTATCAAGAACGCACTTTTTAGTACTTTAGTATCCAAAAAGTTACTTAGTAACTTTTAAATACTTTCCGCAACATTGTCCTGAATTGTGTTTCTTTTATATGCATTGCTCTCTAAATATTCAGAACCGAATCCGTGCATCATTTCCAGGATAGGAATGATTTTTTCTCCAAGATCCGTCAGACCGTATTCAACCTTGGGAGGTACAACCGGATACACCTTTCTGTAAATAAGATTATCCTCCTCCAAGCTTCTGAGCTGCTGTGTAAGCATCTTTTGAGTTACATCCGGCAGTCTTCTCTTTATATCGTTAAATCTCAGTATTTTGCCACTCAGATACCATAAAATCAATATCTTTCTTTTACCTGACAATAGCTGCTGAACTAATACCATGGGACAGACCTTGTATCTTATGCATTTATCGCTTAAATAACAACTGTTATGGCTTTCTGACTCTCTGTACAAAATATCACCTCATCATTTTAAGTATCTAAATTAACCCTATGATATTAAATAGTATATACAACATTATTAGAATATACAAGCTTTTTAAATACAGCAATTTATGAAAACATTTCCTGGATATGTTAATATATTATCATACTCCGGCTTTTTTGGCTATATAAAAATTTATATATATTAAATGAGTTTCAGAATTATTTCTCCAATAATTTATAAAGTCTAAAAAAAATGTGCCATGATTAACGGCACATTTAAGTATTATTGTAATTGCAGAATAAGCAGATATCGGAAAGTTATCCCACAGAAAATATAAGCTCCGCTTCGGCAGCAATTTCATCACCAACATAGGCTGTTGCATTTCCGATACCAAAGCTTCCCTTTAACTTTGATATTTTTGTAACTAATCTCAAAGTATCACCAGGGCATACTTTCCTTTTAAACCTGGCACTTCTGATACCTCCGAAATATACCGTCTTACCTTTAAACTTCTCCATAGATAAAATCGCCACCGCGCCCGTCTGAGCCAGCGCTTCAATAATCAGAACACCGGGCATCACGGGATTTCCGGGAAAGTGACCCTGAAAAAATTCCTCGTTAAAGGTTACATTTTTCAAACCCACGGCCATTTCGCCCTCTGTGAGCTCAATTATCCTGTCAATTAAAAGCATGGGATATCTGTGAGGTATTATTTTTTGTATATCCTGAATATCATAAATCATATTACTGTACCTTGTGCTTTTTCAGGATCAAGGCTGCATTATGTCCGCCGAAACCAAAGGCATTTGACAGAGCATAATCAAATTCTTTTTTAATTCCTTCGTTAGGCACAAAGTTTAATCCCAGTTCAGGATCCGTAACCTTGTGATTTATTGTGGCAGGTATGAAACCATCCTCAAGAGCCTTTGCACATATTATTGCTTCCACCGCTCCTGCCGCTCCCAGCAGATGACCTGTCATTGATTTGGTTGAACTGATTAACAATTTATCGGCACTTTCCCTGAATATATTTTTTATTGCCTGAGTTTCAAATTTATCATTGTACAATGTGCTGGTTCCGTGTGCATTTATATACGTTATATCTTCAGGCTTCAGGCCCGCATCTTCGATTGCATTCTGCATAACAGCAGATTGTCCCTCTGAGCTTGGGTCAGGAGATGTCATGTGATATGCATCACAAGTAGCACCGTATCCCACTACTTCAGCATATATTTTTGCTCCTCTTTTAACTGCGTGCTCATATTCCTCAAGAATCATTATTCCGGCACCTTCTCCCATTACGAAGCCGTTTCTTTCGGCGTCAAATGGTATTGAAGCCCTGTTGACATCCTCTGTTGTAGCAAGTGTGGTCAATGCCGAAAATCCCGCTATTGAGCATGGGGTTATGGCAGCCTCCGAGCCTCCTGCTATCATCACATCACAAATTCCGTCCTGAATTCTCTTGTATGATTCGCCTATGGCATTTGCTCCCGTAGCACAAGCCGTAACAGGCGAATAGTTGATTGCCTTTGCCTTGTACTTGATTGCAACAAGACCTGATGCCATGTTGGAAAGCATCATAGGAATAAAAAATGTCGAAACCTTATTAGGTCCCTTTGTAAGAAGCTTTTCATGCTCTGCCTCTATAGTGTGAATACCGCCTACTGCACTTCCCACAACGCAGCCAAATCTCTTACTGTCCAGACTCTCAACATCAAGACCAGAGCTTTTTACGGCAATATCTGCCGCAGCAAGGGCAAACTGACTGAATCTGTCCATCCTTTTTGATTCTTTCTTATCCATATATTCCGTCGGATCAAAGTCTTTTATTTCAGCCGCCAGCTTAACAGTGAAATCTGTCGTATCAAAGGACTCAATAGGACTGATCCCGCATTTACCCTGCTTTACATTTTCCCAGAACAAATCGCCAGAGCCGATGGGACTTACAACTCCGATACCGGTTATTACTACTCTCTTTTTCATAAAATCCTCCTACATATAGTATCCGCCGTTAACTGACAATATTTGTCCCGTTATGTACGACGCTTTATCGGAAATCAAAAATTCCACTGCATCCGCAATATCCTCGGGTTGACCCAGGCGCTGCAGAGGAATGTTTTTCATCATTTCATTTCTTATTTCCTCAGGAATTTTATCCGTCATATCTGTCTGGATAAATCCCGGAGCTATGGCATTTACAAGTATATTTTTTTTCCCAAGCTCTCTTGCCATAGATTTTGTCATTCCTATAATACCTGCCTTGGAAGCTGAATAATTCACCTGTCCCGCATTTCCCGCAAGGCCCACAACGGATGATATATTAATAATTCTTCCGTTTTTTTGCTTGAGCATTCTTTTAGCTATGTGCTTGCAGCAATTAAATGTTCCTTTTAAATTGGTGTCAATTACCTGATCAAATTCCTCCTCTGACATCAAAGGAAGGATATTATCTTTAGTAATACCCGCATTGTTAACCAGGACATCCACGGAGCCAAAGTGTTCATATGCTTCATCGACTAACTTTTTTGCATCGTCATAGCAGGAAACATCACATTTAACTATGATATTATCAGTTTCTTTATTCGTGAAACTATTTACTAACTCTTCCATGGAGCTCGTATTGCTTCTGTAATTTAATACAAGGTTGTAGCCAAGCTCATTCAGTCTCGAAGCAATTACCGCGCCTATACCCTTTGAAGCACCGGTAATAATTGCAGTCTTCATATTTCCCCTCCTAAACGGGGACATTCCTCCTGTCCCCATAGACTTTCTCTTTCAGGAAGAGGTGTGTCCCCCTTCCTACATAAAATATTGCCTACGCATATGAAAGCTGAAGATACTGCTCCAAAGCTTCAATGCTGTCTATATTTATTGATTTAACATTTTTATCTATTTTCTTTAAAAAGCTTGACAGAGTCTTTCCCGGTCCGATTTCAACAAATGTATTTACTCCGTCAGCAATCATTTTTCTGACACAGGCTTCCCATCTAACCGGATTGTAAACTTGCTTTTCTAATTTGTCTGCTATAATTAAATCATCATTGTAATATTCGCTGTCAACATTTGAAATAACATTGCATGAAGGCTTCTTAAATCTTATCTTTGACAAATCCTCCTTCAGCTTATTTCCTGCGGAAATGAGCATGGAAGTGTGGAACGGTGCACTTACCTGAAGCTTAACAGCTTTTTTAATGTTAAATTCAGAAGCCTGACTCAATGCGTTTTCAATTGCCGCACTTTTTCCTCCCACAACTATTTGTCCCGGGCAATTAAAGTTTGCGGGCTCCAATAAACCAAACCTCTCCGTAACAGTCCTGCAAAAACGAATCGCATCCTCGTCCGTGCATCCCATGAGAGCAAGCATACCGCCTTCCCCTACGGGTACTGCATTTTGCATATAATTTCCCCTGTTGTAAACTAACTTGACTGCCGTTTCAAAATCCATAGCACCTGCCGCTGTCAAGGCAGAATATTCGCCCAGACTCAATCCGCCCATTACTACAGAATCATCACCGGATTTTTTCTTTATAATTTCGTAAATTGCCATACAGACCGTAAGCAATGCCGGCTGTGTAATTTTTGTTATGCTCAGATCTTCGTTGGGTCCGTCAAAGCACAATTTCGTTATATCGAAACCAAGTGCCTCATTTGCTCTTTGAAATATTTCTCTGCTTTCCTTAAAATTATCGTAAAAGTCCTTTCCCATTCCTGCGTATTGAGCGCCTTGTCCCGGGAATACAAAAGCTGTTTTATTCATTCTTGCCTCCTGAAATAAATGAACCTATGCTTTTCATTATTTTTTCTGCTTCATTAAACATCTCTTTAATCATTTCGCTGCAACTTTGTTCCCTGTCAACCAGCCCGGCAATCTGTCCGGACATCACGGAGCCGTAATCCACATCTCCCTGAACAGCAGCCTTATACAATCTTCCTCTGCCAAGCTGCTCCATTTCTTCAACGGTCGCATTGTTTTTTTCCAGTTCCTTGAACTGTGTTGACAGCTTATTTTTTAAAACTCTCACGGGGTGACCCGTTTTTCTTCCGGTAACTATTGTATCCGTATCATTTGCTTTTTTTACTTTATCTTTATAGTTTTGGTGCACGCTGCATTCCTCAGCTAACAAGAATCTTGTTCCAACCTGCACACCCTGTGCTCCCAGACACATAACAGCCGCTATACCTCTGCCGTCTGCTATACCGCCGGCAGCTATGACCGGAATAGTAACCGCATCGACAACCTGAGGCGTCAGGCACATGGTTGTTATTTCACCCACATGACCTCCGGCTTCCGTGCCTTCGCAAATCAATGCATCACATCCGATTTTCTCCAGACGCCTGGCAAACGCAACGGATGGAACTACAGGTATAACCTTTGAGCTTGCCTCCTTCCACATTTGGATGTATTTGCCCGGATTTCCCGCACCTGTTATTATCACAGGCACCTTTTCATCGACCAGCAGTCTTGCCACATCCTCCGCATAAGGACTTAAAAGCATTACATTAACGCCGAATGGTTTATCCG
Source organism: Bacillota bacterium (assembly GCA_023425285.1). Taxonomy (GTDB): domain Bacteria; phylum Bacillota; class Clostridia; order Tissierellales; family Sedimentibacteraceae; genus Sedimentibacter. The sequence goes on along the minus strand of JAFACY010000013.1, from coordinate 29,455 downwards.
TCAGCTTTTTAACCTTATCAATTTCCACCTTAAGTGCTTCAGCCGTATTATTTCCGGCAGCCACAACACCGAGACCGCCTGCTTCCGAAACTGCCGCAGCCAATCCCGCATCCGATATCTGAGCCATTCCGCCCTGAAAAATCGGATATTTTATATTCAGCAGTCTGCATATATTTGAATCAATCATTACATAAACTCCTTTATGTATTTATAGTATCCTTAAAGAGAAAACGCCCATCAGGCGTTTTAGTTATTTTTGTTTTTCTGTAATATAGTCTACAATATTCTTCACTGTAACAAGCTTACCGTAATCGTCTTCTTCAATCGTTACATCTAATTCATCTTCAATTTTGCTTATTAATTCGAATAAGTCCAGGGAGTCTGCTCCAAGGTCATCCTTTATCTTGCTTTCGAGAGTGATTGCATCTTCTTCAACATCTAACTCTTCAACCAATATTTCTTTAACCTTTTCTAAAATCATTATATCCTCCATATGTTATGTTCATAATTTCGATTTTGCATTTCAAATATTTTGATATTGATATTTGTTTAATATCTAATATTTTGATAGTCGAAGTATATAATAAAAAAATAAGTTTGTCAATATTTTTTTAGCAAATAATTGTTACAAAATTAACTTATATAATTAGTTTGTCGATATATGAAAAATGCCATAAAAAACAGGATAAAAATCCGGCTATGGATTTTTATCCTTTATTTTAAAACCATGAACTAAATGCTTCTTTTATTGCTTTAACTATATGTTCGGCAGCACTTCCATCTCCATATGGATTAACCGCATTTGCCATCTTTTTATATTCTGTATCATCGTTGAGAAGCTTGTCCGCTTCACCAAATATAACATCCCTTTCCGTGCCCACGAGCCTTGCGGTACCTGCTTCCACTCCTTCAGGACGCTCGGTTTCTCTTCTCACCACAAGCACCGGCTTTCCTAATGAAGGAGCCTCCTCCTGCACTCCTCCCGAGTCTGTTACAACCATGTAACATTTTGACATAAGATTTGTAAAGGGCAGATAATCTAAGGGCTCAATCAAGTAAACTCCCTTTGTGTCCTTGAAGACTTCTCTCGCTATTTCTCTTACCTTGGGATTTAAATGCATGGGATAAATAACTTCAGCATCGGGATTTTTTTGCAGTACATCTCTTAACGCAGAAAAAATATTTTCCATCGGTTCGCCGATATTCTCTCTCCTGTGCGCCGTCAACAATATTACCTTTTTGTTTTCAAAATCTATGTTATTGAGTATTTCATCCTCAAACTTATAATCTTTGTCTATAACCCATTTTAAAGCGTCTATGGATGTATTGCCTGTTACATATAATTTTTCCTCATCGTAGCCTTCATTCAGGAGATTTTCTTTTGAGGTTTCCGTAGGAGCAAAATGAAAATCCGTTATTATTCCCGTCAGCTTTCTGTTTGCTTCTTCGGGATACGGAGAATACATATTACCGCTTCTTAAGCCGGCTTCAACATGTCCAATTTTAACCTGATGATAGAAGGCAGCAAGAGCTCCGGAGAAAACCGTGGATGTGTCGCCTTGTACAAGGACTATGTCAGGCTTGAAATCTTCTATAACACCTTCAAGTCCCATAAGCGCCCTGCAGGTTATTTCGGTCAGTGTCTGTCCGCTTTTGAAAATATTCAAATCATAATCCGGCTTGATTTCAAATATTCTCAGCACCTGATCCAGCATTTCTCTGTGCTGAGCTGTTACGCAAATTTTTGTGTCAAAATATTCTTCATCATTTTTCAAGCTTTTTATTATTGGTGCCATCTTTACAGCTTCAGGGCGCGTACCAAAAATAACAAGCACCTTAATTTTTCTCATATATCCTCCTACTGTTCTTTTCTTCTGAACAGTCCTGCTTTTTTAGCAAAGTAAAATACAACTACCACAGAAATTGTCGCAAGTATAATTCCCATGAACGGATCAGCATCTGCTATTATAACCGCAACTATTCCAAGCATCATACTGATGAAGTACATTGTAAGAACCGTCTGTCTCTGATTGAGACCGGACTTCATAAGCTTATGATGAAGATGGTCCTTATCTGCCTGCATGATGGGTTTTTTGTTCAAATATCTTCTGATAATTGCAAAGGCTGTATCAAATATGGGCAATCCGAGAGCAAATACAGGAACTGCCAGCGCAACGGCTGCAACGCTTTTAACCATACCGAGAACCGATGTAACCGCAAGCATGTACCCTAACAGAAGGGCACCTGTATCTCCCATAAATATTTTTGCAGGATTAAAATTAAAGGGTAAAAATCCTAAGGAAGCTCCTGCAATAATCGCACATTGCATGACGATAAAATCATGTCCTAATTTTGCCGCCGTAAACAAAAGTGTTGTTGCGGCAATGCTCGCAACTCCGGAAGCAAGCCCGTCCAAGCCGTCTATAAAATTTATTGTATTTGTTATCCCAACCAGCCAGAACAGCGTTATAGGATATGATAACCATCCTAATAAATAGCTCATACCCGTATCAGAAAGGGGATTTGTGATGAAATGAATTCTTACTCCTCCCTGTATTGCAATAATCGCCGCAACAATTTGTAATACGAGCTTAACCCTGGCAGGCATGTCATACATATCATCAACTATACCTGTGAGCACCAGGACTGTAGCACCTGCCATAATTGATATATTGGTCTTGGTATGGGGCATGTATACAAACATGCACGCCATAATCGCTATGTAAATTGCCAGCCCGCCGAAATAAGGCATCGGCTTGCCGTGTATTTTTCTCGGATCCTTCGGTACATCCATTGCTCCCACCTTAATTGCAAGTCGCCTTGCGGGAGGAGTCATTATAAACGATATTATTACCGCTGAAATAAAAGCTACAAAATAATTAGCCATACTATTCCTCTATTCTAAGTTTTTCGATATCCATTATTTTATTTACTCTTATTCCGTGTCGTCCGCCTTCAAATCCGGTTGAAAGCCATACATCAACTATATCAAGTGCTAATCCCTTGCCTAAAACTCTTGCTCCCAGTGCAAGCATGTTGGAATCATTGTGCAGTCTTGCCATTTTTGCCATGTATCCGTCGGTGCAAAGAGCACATCTTATTCCCTTTACCTTGTTTGCAGCCATGGATATTCCTATACCTGTGCCGCAAATTATAATTCCTCTGTCAGCTTCGTTACCTGCTACCATCTGTGCCGCTTGTCTGCCAAAATCGGGATAGTCAACCGAATCCGTATTATGGGCTCCTATATCCTCGATATCATAGCCACAGCTTAACAAATGCTTTTTTATTTCTTCCTTTAATTCAAATCCTCCATGGTCACAGCCAAGTACTATTTTCATTTAATCCTCCCTATGTCAATAGATTGACGATTGCTTATCTATAGTCTTAATTATTTTAACTAATTGTTCTGTTATTTCATTTGATGTTTCTTCGTATGTTTTCATGTCCATGCCGTATGGATCATCTATATCTATATTTGTATTCTCCGTACTTTCGCTATTTACCTTAAGAGCGTACTCCCTCAGAGTATATATTTTATGTGAATATTCGGGTAATGTGTTTGTTATAAGCTTTTTGTGACTGTCAGTCATAGTTAATATTAAATCAGAAGTCTTAATGATTTCTTCAGTCAACTGTCTTGACCTATGGGTTTTTATATCTATACCTTTGTTTATTAAAACATCAATTGCTTTTTCATTTGCCCGTTGTCCCTCAAAAGCACTAAGACCTGCCGAGGAAACATTTATATTTTCGATATTATTTTCTTTTAAAAGAAATTTCAATATACCCTCTGCCATGCTGCTGCGGCAGGTATTGCCTGTACAAACAAATAAAATATTCATGTCTCACCTTCTGACGGCGACATTCCTCCTATCTCACAGAGACTAACCCTGTTTGAGAGGTGTGTCGCCCTTCCTTAAAATTATGGTTTGACTGGATGCCTTGCCTAATCGATTCATTATGGCTTTTCCCAAGCCCTTTTCATCCACCTGCTCGGCAAGTATCAAATCAATATCCATGTGATCAAACTCTCTTAACACCTTAAATAAATTAGACGAAATTGTAAGGAGTTTTGTTCTGTCTCCAACCGTTATTTTTATTTTTTCCGTGTAATATTTCTCTGTCTGGACGGTTGACATTATACCTACTTTATAGCCTTCGGAGCTGAATTTATCATAATCATAATTTATTTTTTCAACGATATTCTCAATTGATCCCTTATATAAAATCACTCTTGCCTTAGGTGAATAATGCCTGTATTTTTGACCGGGAGATTTAGGAATTATTTTTTCGTCACTTTTTATTATTGACGGATCATAATCGCATTTTCCAAGCACACCTGCAATATCCTCCTGTGTAACATTCCCGGGTCTTAAAATCATAGGCACATCGCCTGTCATATCAACAACGGTTGACTCAAGTCCGATATCTGTGCTCCCTCCGTCGATTATCATGTCAACCTTGCCCATGAGATCCTCTATTACGTGTCCTGCCTCCGTGGGGCTTGGTTTTCCCGATGTATTTGCGCTGGGTGCCGCTATAGGCTTCCCGCTCTCCCTTATAAGAGCCAGTGCAATTTTATTTACGGGAAAGCGAATTGCTGCTGTTCTGAGCCCTGCGGTTATTTTATCCGATAAAACATCTCTTTTATTTAATATCATAGTCAGAGGACCGGGCCAGAATTCATCAGCCAGTATCCTTACATTTTCCGGAATATCCGAAGCTAAATTGTATAATTCGCTGTAATCAGCTATATGTACAATTAATGGGTTGTCCTGAGGTCTTCCCTTTGCCTTGAATATTTTGTCTACAGCTTCGTCATTTAATGCATCTGCTCCTATACCGTAGACTGTTTCCGTAGGAAAAACGACAACTCCGCCCCTGTTTATAATTTCAGCCGCTTCTTGTATTATATTATAATCAATATTGTCAGGATCCACCTTAACAATTTTTGTATCAATCATTTCACTTACAATTGTTATTCTATTGTCCACCAATCGTTCACCTACTGTTCTCCTATTGTATCCATTGATATTATATACTACATTATCCCCATAAACAAGATTTTACTTCTTAATATTTAATTACTAAATTTTGTTACTTAAAAGGTTTATGTGTACATATATATTAACAATGGGAGAACTATAGGTTGTGCCCAAAGCACAATAACAATTGTTCCCCTATCGTTCAGCCATCGTTGTGCTATTGTTAGGAGGATATATGGATATACTATATTATTTTATAATCGGGCTCGTTGTCGGGAGTACAGGAACAATTATAGGAGGACTGTTATCTGTTATTATTCCGAAGCCCAATGACAGAACCACAGCTTCCATGCTCATGCTTGCGGCAGGCATAATGCTGTCTGTCATATCTTTTGATTTAATGCCCCAGGCATATGAAATCGGAGGCTTTTTCATAGTGACGCTCGGTCTTGTATTCGGGTTATTCATTGTAATCTTTGCCGAAAAATTAATCCCTGCAAATAAATTTAATAAATACAAGGGTAAAAAATTAAACTATATAAAAATGAGCGTGATCATAATAATAAGCATGAGTCTTCACAATTTTCCCGAGGGCATTGCTGTGGGTTCAAGTGCCGTATATTCAGAAAATTTAGGCATAAAAATAGGAATACTCATCGCTGCTCATGATATTCCCGAAGGTATGAGCGTGGGTATTCCCTTAATTATGGCCGGTGTATCTCCGCTTTCTGTATTGCTTATAACATTGCTGACAGGTATACCTACTGCTTTCGGAGCAGTATTCGGAGCACTCCTTGGAAATATCTCTAAATACTTCATAGGCTTCTGTCTTTCTGCCGCAGCAAGCAGCATGCTCTACGTTACATCAAACGAGCTTATCCCGGAAGCAAATTTATTGCACAGAGGGAAAAGCAACGCTGTCTTTATTTTAATAGGCTTTATTTGTGGCTGCTATCTGTCATTTGCAATGTAATCAACAATCGGTGTATATATTTTCGTATTGAAGATTATCACTGTTTATGATGTTAATTAATTTTTCCATATCCTCTTTATAAAATCTGATGCACAATCCACAGCTTGAGCTTATGCTTCTCGGCACCGGAATTATTTTGTAGTTGAAATCATGTTTTTTTAAAGCAGCCTCCACCTTCATTGCATAGGAAACCGATTTAAAAGTCATGTAATTAAATTCGTTAATTTTCATTGAGGAGTTGCTCCTGTTGCTCCCTGGCTTTTCATTATTTTTTTCATACCATCAGTTGCTTCTATGGTTCCATCCTTCAAAACCCACAAAGCTTCAACGCCGTCCATGGACTCCACTAATTTTCTTCCTTCATCATACGGCATTAAAAACACTGTTGTAGATAAAAAGTCTGCTTCTCCCGAATCTTCTGTAACTACCGTGACAGCTCTGAAGTAATCTCCGGGCATTAATGTATCAGGGTCAATTAAATGGTGCAATACCTTGTCACCAACCATATAAAATCTTTCATAGTCACCGCTTGCCACTACGGACGCATCGTTTATAAAAATGGTATCTAAAAGATTATTCTCCGAAAACCTGAACTTATCCGGATCCTGAATACCGACACCCCATCTTTCTCTGATACCATCCATGGGCTTGCCGAAGGTTCTGACATTACCTCCCGCACTGATTATACCTGATGTGAATCCATCCTTGACAGCTTCATCAATTGCAATTTCTGTGGCATATCCCTTTGCAACAGATCCTACGTCAAGACTCATCAGAGGATCATTCAAATAAACAGTACGATTTTCAATATCAACAATTACATTGTCTAAATCCATGTGCTCACTTGCCTTTATTAAATCCTCCATAGGAGGTATTTTGGCATTTGCGGGATTTTCCAGACCTTCTTCTCTGTAATTATGCCAGATTTTAAGAACAGAACCCATTGCAATATCAGTCTTATGACTTACTTCCTCATACATCTTTTTGGAAAATAATATCAGATCAATTATTTCATCATCAACCTCAACCGGTTTAACACCTGCATTGTCATTTATAGTCTTGATGTTATTGATGCCTTCATAATCATTGTACTTATCATATAGCTTATGAAGCTCGTAAAATCTGCTTTCTATTTTCTTTGCATAGTTGTTGAACTCTTCTTCCGACTTTGTATAGCCGACAATTTGAGTTAACGTATCAAAAGCATTTAAAAAAGAATAACTGTATTTTTCATACTCTGATTCTACACTTGGTTTTGGTTCTTGTTTTTCACATCCTGCTAAAAAAGCAAAAATTAAAATTCCTGTTAATAATAAAGGAATTATCTTTTTCATATTTATCACCCTAAAATATTATAACTAAAAAGCTTAATTATATCAATATAAAAAAATCAACTCCCCCATTAAATGAGGGAGTAATTTTTATTATTTAACTATCTTACGTTAGCTATTGCTTCTTTAACTACTGCCTGATATCCTTCTACAGTTATTGTAACTGTTGATGTTAATTCAGGAACATCAGGTACACTCTTGTGGTTAGCGTCTCTTTCTTTAACTTTTAATCCAGTTATTTCTTCAACTGTCTTACCAACCATCCAGTCTTCGAATGCAAACATCTGTTCAAACCATTCTTTGCCTATAGATGATGCTTTAACCATTCCATAGCCTTCTTTAAGCTCTTTCTTAGTCTGAGGTTCAGCTTTTACATCAGAAGTAACAACTCCGTTTTCGTCAAAGTTAACCTTAACCTGAGCTACGTCAACTATTGATTTAACTACCTTACCGTCTTTATCTACTGCAACTGCAGTCATGTAAGTGTCCATCTGAGCCACTGGTTTTACGTCAGCCGCTTTATCTTTTGAGCTTCCTATATGAGTTTCAACTCCTAAACCAACCTTTGCAGCTCCTACAGCATCTTCTGCATTTTCCCAAGCTTCCTTAACAGCAGCTATATAGCTTTCAACAGTTATAGTTACTGATGATGTCAATTCAGGTACGTCAGGTACGTTTTTATGAGATTCGTCTCTTTCTTTAACCTTTAATGCTGCTATTTCGTCAACTGTCTTACCAATCATCCAGTTTTCGAAAGCTGCCATTTGTTCATACCATTCTTTGCCGATAGATGATGCTTTAACCATTCCATAGTCAGGACCTAAATCTTTTTTAGATTTAAGCTCTGCTGCTCTGTCTGTAGTTACTTTTAAATCTTTGTCAAAAGCAACCTTGTTCTGTGCAACGTCAACTGTTATGCTTGCAACTTTACCGTTAGCATCAAATCCAACTGCAGCGATTGTTACATCTGCCTGAGCTGCTGCTGTTGCTTCTGCTGTAGCGCTTTTTGATTTAGCTATTGATATGTTTTGTCCTAAACCTACTTTTACTATAGGACCTGCTTTTATTGCGTTATTCATTGCTTCTTTAACTACTGCCTGATATCCTTCTACAGTTATTGTAACTGTTGATGTTAATTCAGGAACATCAGGTACATTTTTATGATTAGCATCTCTTTCTTTAACTTTTAATCCGGTTATTTCTTCAACTGTCTTACCAACCATCCAGTCTTCGAAAGCTGCCATTTGTTCAAACCATTCTTTGCCTATGGATGATGCTTTAACCATTCCATATTCTTCTTTAAGCTCTTGCTTAGTCTTAGGTTCAGCATTTACATCAGAAGTAACAACTCCGTTTTCATCAAAGTTAACCTTAACCTGAGCAACGTCAACTATTGATTTTACTACTTTACCTTCTGCATCTACTGCAACTGCAGTCATGTAAGTATCCATCTGAGCCACTGGTTTTACGTCAGCTGCTTTATCCTTTGAACTTCCTATATGAGTTTCAACTCCTAAACCAACTGATGTTGTTCCTTTTGCATCTTCAGCTTTTTCCCAAGCTTCTTTAACAGCAGCTATGTAGCTTTCAACTGTTATAGTTACTGATGATGTCAATTCAGGAACATCAGGTACGTTTTTATGAGATTCGTCTCTTTCTTTAACCTTTAATGCTGCTATTTCATCAACTGTCTTACCAATCATCCAGTTTTCAAATGCTGCCATTTGTTCATACCATTCTTTACCGATAGATGATGCTTTAAGCATGCCATAGTCAGGACCTAAATCTTTTTTAGACTTAAGCTCTGCTGCTCTGTCTGTAGTTACCTTTAAGTCTTTGTCAAAAGCAACCTTGTTCTGAGCAACGTCAACTGTTATGCTTGCAACCTTACCGTCAGCATCAAATCCAACTGCAGCGATTGTTACATCTGCCTGAGCTGCTGCTGTTGCTTCTGCTGTAGCACTCTTTGATTTAGCTATTGATATGTTTTGTCCCAAACCTACTTTTACTATAGGACCTGCTTCTCCTTTAGGAGCTTCAACTACAGGAGTTTCTTCTTTTGGTATCGGCCATGGGTTAGCTGCAGGATCCAATGCATTTTTAACTGCATATATTATAGCCTTACTTGTAATAGTAGCTCCTGCTATAACATCAACGTCAGCTGAATTAGCTTCCACTATTTTTGCAGGAAGCTCATTGATAGCTTTATCTCCGATTCCCGGTGTCTCTTTGTCACCAACTGCTTTAACCTCAGTAATTTTGTCTCCATCTTTTGTAACTGTTACAGTTACCTCTCCGCCAAATCCTTCACCTGTTCCTGTCAACGTTACTACATTTGTTGCAGGCGGTGTATCTGTTTTTTGCGTACATCCAAATAATGCTGTTACCATTAGTACAACTAATATTAATGATAATGCTTTTTTCATGATATCCTCCAAATTATGTTTATATTGTATTGAAACATAGGCTGATTATAACATATCGTTTTTTCTTTGACAATATGTTTCTTAAATTTTACTAAAAGTTTTTACGTTTTCGACATATGTTATAAATAATTTAGTCATTGTTTATTAAATTATGTCATTATAAGTATTAATATATCAATAAAAACTCATCCTGAACAATAATAAAAAGCAGATGCGGAAATTATATCCACATCTGCTTTTTTATTAACAACTGTAAGCAATCATTGTTTAATACTTAACTCACTTATTTTCTTATTATCTTTTATGCTGTGAACATGCATCTCATTGTCAGAAAAAGTATACAGATAATCATTGATGTAAATTATTCTTTTAACTTCGTCTCCATAAGAGTAGTCTGCACCAGCCATATGGCTTATTTTAGAACTGAAGCTCATGCTGTCATTTTTCACATTATATATATACGCACCGTTAAATTCTGTTTTATAATTATCCCCCATAACATTTACGGGAAATGCCATCAAGCCCTTCTGCAGCGAAAACATAAGTGCCTTATGGTTGTTCAGAACCTCTGAATATGTTCCTGATTTTCCGATAATATCCTTATACGTCTCTTTCGGCTGAGCCGGATTTGTCACATCAAACAGAGCAAGCTTCAAGCCGCCGTTTACCGTGCCTCCCCATTCATTTTCTGTTGTATCATATCCAAAGCCAAGTATGTGATTTTCATCAACCATGTGCAGATATGTGCTGTAGCCCGGAATTTTAAGCTCTCCCATAACAACCGGTTTTACAGGATTTGAAGCATCAATTACATAAAGCGGATCCACCTGTCTGAATGTTACCATATAAATTCTGTCACCTGCAAATCTTGTGCTGTAAATTCTTTCTCCCTTAGCAAGACCCTCCAGTCTGCCCGCAATCTGCATCTGTGAATTTAATACATATACGTTGTTTTCAGATGTATTTTGCCACATTTCTCCCGTGGTGGTTGCTATCCTGAAATATCCTTCATGCTCATCCATCGAAAACTGATTGATAATAGTTCCAGGTACCCTGCCCTGCGCTTCAACTGCTATATCTCCGTCATTAAGTTTAAATTTATATACTACGGTGCCGGATGTGTACACAGGAGCAAAAGCTTCTGTCTGCTTTGCTGCATAATCATATGAATAATCAGCTATCGCCGCATACATGCTGTCCTTTGAAACATAAATAGTGTCCGACCCGCCCAGATATACATCCACATCAGGCTGCTCATCTGTTGATAGGTCAATTCCCGCCGTATACATATACCTGCTGTCTATGTAATTGGGGAAATATTTAATTTCGTCATATGAAAATTCATATTTTTTATTTGTCAATACATCAGTATAGTAAGCTGCCGGTATATCCGCATCTTTGCTGTAAACATCATAATTGTAATAGTTTATGTTCTTTGTACTTACCAGATACAGCTTATCTCCTATTGTTCTTCCCGACAAATAATTACCGTCAAACAAGTATTCTTTTTCTAATTTTGGTTTTTCTATATTTTCAACATTGTAAATCAAGACGTTAGTTCTGTCATCATATTGTCTCGGAGGCCATATCATCATTTTTGAATTCACTGTATCGTTCATAATGTGGAACATGTTGTTCTGTCCTATGATTACGAGCTTTTTGTCTGTTATGAATATTTCGCTTATGCTCGTATTTTCAGGTATGGCCAATGTTGAAACAACCTTAGGATTTGCAGGATTGGAGTCAATTATCTTCAGACCGGAAAAAGTATTTATGTAAATGTACTTTCCGTCATTTTTTATAATATCTCCCTCCTGAACACCTTCAACCTGATTGTTGGTATCGGAGCTATCCCCTGCAAAATTCGGTGATTCTACAGGCATTTCAGCTTCATTCTTTTCCATTGAAACACCGTTGTCCATATCCGTTACAACTCTGTCATCTACACTCCATATATAATTGTACAGCTTGGAGTTGTATTCCAGCAGAGCTATTAAATTTTCTTTTGAACCGACAGTCAATATTCTGTTCTGAGAAACAGGCACATTGTTATTTTTTGTAATGTATACAGAATTTGTACTGTCATCCCATCGTATTGTATGTCCTAACTTTTCAGTTATAAATCTCAGCGGAGTAAATGTTCTTGAATTAATCATTCTTGTAGGAACGTCTATGTCATGTATCTCTCCGTTGACCATAACCTTGTTTTTACCTAAAAGCATTTGTATTTCACTGCTTTTATCCTTTATTACAACCTCTGAAATATTTTTGTTCCAGTCAACATTTGCGCCAAGCTTTTCAAAAACTCCCCTCAGGGGTATCAGAGTTCTCCCGTCTTCAATTATGGGATTAACATCAAAATCAACTTTTTCGTTATCCACGTATACCATAACGACCGTATCTGCAAAAGCATTAAAATTAAATGCAAACATTAATATCATCAAAGCTAAAAATATTTTCAAATAACCTTTTGTTTTCATGTTTTTCTCCTTCCTTAAAATTATAGTCTTTATTATCATTTAGACGTTTATTTATATTATTTTGTTCCCAAAAAGCAAGGGCATCAAAGATAATTCTTTGATACCCTTAATTTCATTATTTAAACTCAGGAGGCATGAAGGTGCTGCAGCAGGTTTCCTCTGGATTGGCTGCATTCTTGCCATTCACCACAATCCTGTCAGCTTCACATTTTTTATCTTCATTATATACACAGTGAGCAGCCTTACAGCTTATTGAGGTATTGCTTTTCGGTTCGCTCAGTGAGCTTCTGACACCGGGTTTTTGCTCTATAAACGTGTCACAGCATGTAAAACGGCTTTCCTCGGCATGCTTGCCGTCAACATCCAACGCAGGTGCAGTACACCCTTCTCTTTTATTAAAGTAACAATTTGATACTGTACAAACTATATGTGCCATTATATTCTCCTTTTAATGTTATTTTTCATTAGTTTATCCAGTTAACAAATTATTATAATACTTTATTTTTAATTGTAGTATGCAATCAGTAAATCAACCATTCTTCCGTAGCTTTTAACCCCGTCCTTCTGACTGTTGGCTTTTAAATAAGTATCATTCACCTTGTTTGATATTTCCGCTGTCTTACCTTCAAATCTCTTCCAATAATCATATGAATATTTCAGATCATTTTTCACATCCTGAGAATATTTGTCATACAGCCTTGCAAACTCCTCATAATCTTCTCTGTAAAGCGCATTCATGCCGTAGGATAAGGCGAGCATCGTACCGCTGTAATAAAAATCATCAAAGCCTGAATTGATGCATGCTAAATACGATATGAAATTTGCTTCATCCTCACGCATGAATCCTCTCAGATGCACCAATTCATGGAGCATCACAGAAGGAAGCTGGTATGGTGGTATATCAACATTGACATTTGCTTCAAATGTAAACGGAAAGAAGATACCGGTTATACCCATATGAGACATGAACTCAGAAAACATCACCGGCTTGGGAGCAGGATACCTTCCTTTTAATACACTGTATTTTTCTGCCGAACTCTCAAAGGAATTCTTAGCTCTTGCGGCAACCTTGTAATAATCCTCATCAAAAAGCTCTGCCGTTCTCTCACTGCCCGTATTCAGTTTCCCTCTCGCTTCATTTGCATCAGCTATAAGTATTTCACATAAATTTATCAAATCATTTGTCGATGCTTCCCTGATTTCCAGCCCGCTGTAGTATGTAAACTCATTTCTGTGATAATTGATACCGCAGAACAGTACAAACAAAAAATATATGATGCTCATTGCCACTGCTGTATTCAGTATAAAGCCTTTAATATAATTCATGTCCTTTTCCGATACCGACTTTATCACCGCAAATAAAAAGTATACAATCAGTCCTATAATTAAGATAATTACAACAAATTCCGCCAATGAAAACTTAATCCTTGATGTAAAAAAAGACACTGCACCTGCAAAAACAGGATATATTTTCAAAGCATAAAATTCCGCAAAACTGATACTGTATTTAGCAAGTAATGTCAAAGCCAACGAAACAGGCAGCAAAATCAAAAGTTTATATCTCATAACAATCCCCTGACTATATTTTAGATTTATTGGATATATGCATTATACCATAAAACAGAAATTTTAGAGGTTATTTGTTTCATTCATAAATAAAAAATAGTATTAACACATAATAATCATGCTCATAGAATAAGAAATATCAGCATTCAATAATTTTCAGAGACAAAATAATTTTGCGTCTTGCATACGTAAGCAGAATATGCTATCATATTTAAAATTAAATACAATAAAGGCATTGACGAGGAGGAGTACATTCTTTCTGATTTAGAGAGAGGGAGCGGCTGGTGTAAGCTCTCATGATGAAAGCATGGAAGGTAGCCTCTGAGCTGTGAACCGAACGGATTAATTTCAAGTAGGCTTCAACGGAGTTTCCACCGTCATAAGGAAAGCGGTATCGGATGGTATATGACTATCCCGCATCGTCAGAGTGCAGAGATTATTCTCTGAATTTGGGTGGTACCACGGACAATAAATGTTCGTCCCAAGCAGTAAACTGCTTGGGATTTTTTTATTGTATTTAGTTAAATCTATAATTCGGAGGATTTTCTATGGAAAAGCGTTACGATTTTACACAAATTGAAAAGCAAATGCAGGAACTTTGGGAACAAAAACAAATTTATAAATTTAACCCTAATGCAACAGGAGAAATTTATTCTATCGACACTCCACCGCCCACAGTCAGCGGCAGTCTGCACATCGGTCATCTTTTTTCTTATACACAGGCTGAGATGGTTGCACGTTTTCGCCGTATGCAGGAGCAAAATGTTTTTTATCCCTTTGGTTTTGACGATAACGGTCTGCCCACCGAGCGGCTTGTTGAGCGTGAAGAGGGTATACGTGCAAATTCACTGCCTCGCAGTGAGTTTATTGAAAAATGCCGTCACACGACAGCAAAATATGAAAATGAATTTAAGGCATTCTGGAATTCCCTTGGGTTCTCTGTAGATTGGGCATCTGAATATCAGACCATAAGTACCGATGTACAGAAAATCTCACAGGAACTGTTTTTAGAGCTTGTTAAAATGAAAAAGGCATATACAAAGGAGTCTCCTGTTTTGTGGTGTACCGAATGCAGGACATCAATAGCTCAGGCAGAGCTTGATACGACAGACATTGAAAGCACATTTAATTATGTTCCCTTTTATGTTGAGGGATATCCACTTGAGGTTGCCACAACCCGTCCCGAATTACTTTATGGATGTGTTTGTCTGTTTGTAAATCCTGATGATGAAAGGTACAGTCAATATGTCGGAAAATCGGCTGTAGTTCCGCTTTATAATTATGAAATTCCTGTTTACACAGATAAAAAAGTTGACATTAACAAGGGCACAGGTGTGGTTATGTGCGCCACCTTTGGTGACAGCACCGATGCCGAGTGGTATGATGAGCACAGCCTTCCATATCGTAAGGTCATTCTGCCGGACGGAACCGTTGATGGTGATGTTCCGTATATAGGGGGCTTAAATATTTCCGAGGCACGGAAAACAATTATCCGTTTGCTTGATGAGCAGCGATTATTGCTTAAAAGTGAGATTATAACACATACCGTAGGTACACATGAGCGCTGCGGAAAGGCTGTTGAAATTATACCCTCGCGTCAATGGTATATAGATATATTAAGTGAGCGTGAACGATTTTTGAAAGCTGCCGATGAAATAAACTGGTATCCTGCCAACATGAAAAACCGTTATACTGCATGGGTTGAAAATCTGAAGTGGGATTGGTGTATTTCCCGTCAACGATATTTTGGTGTTCCTTTTCCGGTGTGGTATTGCAAGGAGTGCGGTACTCCTGTCTTTGCCGAAAAAGATAAGCTTCCTGCCAATCCGCTTGAAACAGAATATAATGGTGTTTGTCAGTGCGGATGTAGTGAATTTGTACCTGAAAGTGCGGTTTTTGACACATGGGCAACCTCAAGTATCACTCCTCAGATCAATGAGCGACTGGGGTTGAAGCTCATACCCATGAGCATGCGTACTCATGCCCATGAAATCATACGGACATGGACCTTTTACACAATAGTACGAAGTCTGTACCACACGGGAGGAATACCCTGGAAGGATCTGATGATATGCGGATTCGTCCTTGCCAAAAAGGGAGAAAAAATCAGCAAGTCAAAAAATAACAATGAGCTTGATCCAAAATATTTAATTTCCACTCATTCTGCTGACGTACTGAGGTATTGGACGGCAGGCGCACGTCTCGGAACAGATACATTTTTTTCTCCGGATGAGCTGGAAGCTTCCAAACGGTTTATAACCAAATTATGGAACGCTTCTAAATTCTCCATATCACATTTAAAGGATATTGATCACGGACATACGCCGGAGCTTTTGCCCGTTGACAGGTGGATTGTGGAGAGAGTAAATGAAACTGCCATAAATGCAGCAAGACTGTTATGCGAATATGAAATCGGAGCTGCAAAGCATGAAATTGATAATTTGTTTTGGAGGGATTTCTGCGATAATTATATTGAAATTGTAAAGGAACGACTTTACAAACCGGATATTCACGGTACGGAAGAACGAAAAAGCGGTCAACATGCCTTGTACTATGCACTGTTAAACATTATAAAGCTGTATGCCATCTATGTACCACATATAACCGAATATATTTATCAGGAGTTTTTCCTGCAATATGAAGAAGAAGCTTCGATTCATTTAACGCATTGGGTTAAGCCCTCTATCACAGACAATGAGATTATCTTATTCGGAGAAGAACTGAAAGCTGTTATATTTGAAATGCGAAAGTATAAGTCAGAGCATAATCTTTCCATGCTCACAGAAATGGACGTTCTCAACATCCGTACAAACAAGAGTTTTAAAGATTGGTTTATACGTACGGAAAATGATATTAAGGCATGCACACATGCAAAAAAAGTAGACTATATTTTTGAATAAATAAAATAAGGACAGTTCTTTTGTTTGAATCAGAAGAACTGTCCTTATTGTTTTCTGTTATTTTATTATGCTACTTCATAGCCTGCGTCTGTGATTGCTTTTTTCAGAACATTATCATTTACTTCGCCTGATAATGTTACTTCTGCTGTCTTGCTTTGTAAATCAACTGCTGCGTTTTCAACTCCGTCAACTGATTTTAATGCTTTTTCAACTGCTGCCTTGCAATGTCCGCAGCTCATTCCTTCAACTATAAATGTCTTTTTCATGTTATTTCCTCCATTATTTGTATTATTTGATTTATCTGATAAAGATTCAACATTGACTTTTATTTCATCATTGTTTGATTCCTTATTAATACTGGTATCATTATTTGTTCTTATTGGTTTAAAGAATTTTAATCTCAGTGCATTGGATACAACCGATACTGAGCTCAGACTCATTGCTCCGGCTGCGAACATAGGATTCAGCTTCCATTGAAGCAATCCGTAGAACACTCCTGCCGCCAGAGGTATACCAATCGTGTTGTAAATGAATGCCCAGAATAAATTCTGTTTGATGTTTCTGATGGTTGCATGGCTGAGTTGAACCGCTGTAACAGCATCCAACAGGTCACTCCTTATGAGGACGATGTCTGCCGATTCAATGGCAACATCAGTTCCCGCGCCTATGGCTATACCCACATCTGCTCTTGCAAGTGCAGGTGCATCGTTTATACCGTCACCTATCATGGCAACCTTTCTGCCCTGCTCCTGGATATTTCTTATTTCTCTTTCCTTGTCCTGCGGGATAACCTCAGCTATTGCTCTTGTAATACCAAGCTGCTTTCTTATGGCTTCGGCTGTCTTTTTATTGTCTCCTGTCAGCATTACAACTTCAATTCCCATAGCTTCAAATTCCTGGATAGCTTTAAGACTGGTTGGCTTCACCACATCGGCAACAGCTATGATGCCCAATACATTTTTTTCATCCGCAAAGTATAACGGTGTTTTTGCTTCATCGGCTAATTTCGAGCTTTTTTCTTCAAAGTTATTAATATTGATATTTTTATTATTTATCAGTCTTAAGTTTCCTATATAGTATTTTGTATCATTGACTGTTGCTTCGAGACCCTGTCCGGGTATAGCTTCAAAGCCTGTCACATTGTATAAATCCAAATTTCTTTTATTTGCTTCTTCAACCACCGCATCTGCCAGTGGATGCTCGGAGCTTTTCTCCGCCGATGCGGAAATTTTAAGCATTTCTGCTTCATCTATACCATTCACTATTATGTCGGTAACTCTCGGTTTTCCTTCGGTAATTGTTCCGGTCTTATCCATCACGACGGTTTTTACCTGATGTGCTATCTCAAGGGCTTCTGCCGATTTAATCAATATTCCGTTTTCCGCTCCCTTTCCCGTGCCTACCATTATGGCCGTCGGTGTCGCGAGACCCAGCGCACAGGGGCAGGAAATTACCAATACAGCAATTCCTATGGAAAGTGCAAATTCAAAGGTTGCACCTGCTATAAGCCACGCTATAGTTGAAATAACCGCAATGCTTATAACAATCGGAACGAATACACTGCTTATTTTATCTGCCAGCTTTGATATCGGAGCCTTTGATGAGCTTGCTTCCTCAACCAGTTTTATTATCTGAGATAATGTTGTGTCATCACCGACATTTTGTGCTTCGAATTTAAAATATCCCGATTTGTTGATGCTGGCACCTATTACCTTGTCACCGACTTTTCTTTCCACAGGGATGCTCTCGCCTGTTAGCATGGACTCGTCTATGGATGAGCTGCCGAATATTATAGTTCCGTCAACAGGTACCGACTGTCCGGGCTTAACTATTACAATATCTCCTTTTTCAACCTCTTCAACAGGTATTTCAATTTCCTGTCCGTCTCTTTCAACAAGTGCTGTCTTCGGAGACAAATCCATCAATTTTTTGATTGCATCTGACGTCCTGCCCTTGGCTCTTGCTTCCAAAAATTTACCCAATGTTATTAAGGCAAGTATCACGGCTGCCGATTCAAAGTACAAGTCCATGGAATATTGCATTACCATATCCATGTCCATGTGTCCCAGACCATAGCCTATTTTATAAATTGCAAATACTCCGTATGCAACTGCCGCAGTTGTACCTATCGCAATCAGGGAATCCATGTTGGGCGAGCCTTTGAACAATGTCTTGAATCCTACTACGTAATATTTTTTATTTATAATCATAACAGGCAGTGCCAAAAGAAATTGTGTAAACGCAAATGTTATGGAATTTGCCTTGCCGTGAAAAAAGTCAGGCAGAGGCCATTTAAGCATGTGTCCCATTGAAATATAAAACAGAGGCACCGCAAATATAAATGAAATGATCAATCTCTTTTTCATTTCAATAAATTCCTTTTCCGCATCGGTTTTATCATTCTTGTCCGGTGTTTCTTTTTTCTTTTCGGCAGATGAAGCACCATATCCGGTATTTATTACTACCTTGACGATATCTCCTTCACTTAAAACAGTTTCATCATATTTAACCGTCATATTATTGCTGAGTAAATTTACATTTACTTCAGTGACGCCGGGAGTTTTATTTAAATTTTTCTCTATCCTTGCAGAGCACGCCGAACAAGTCATGCCTGTAATATTAAATTTTTTAGTTTTCAAGCTATCACTCCTTATTGAATTTATTAATCAATGAAATGATTTCATCAATTTTTTCTTCTTCGTTGCCTTCTCTGAATGCTTGTTTGACACACATATGCATGTGTGCCTTCAGTATCTCATTGTTGGCTTTCTTTAAAATAGACTGCACTGCCAAAATCTGATTGGAAATATCCATGCAGTATCTGTTTTCTTCAACCATTTTTGATATTCCTTCAATCTGACCGGAAGCCGTCTTTAACAATCGATTTATCTTATCTTTATCAGCCCTCATAAACTCCTCCATTCCCACCCCCGGGGTGGGGGGTGTATTTATATGTTATACCACATTTTTTATAATGTCAAGACCTTTAATAAATATTTTTATTTATATTGTTTGACGCTGAAGGTTGCATGTTTTTCTGTAAATGCTATAATTAGTAGTATTATTAATTAATGTAAAATTATAATAGAGGTGGATGAAATGGATAAAAAATATGTGGAACAATTAGGGGAAAATATGCCTCTTTTAGGTTATGGCTGTATGCGCTTTCCTGTAAAGGATGACAAAATTGATTTCGAGGAAGCAAAAAAATTAATACATCACGCCTATAATTCAGGTATCAATTATTTTGATACGGCTTATAATTATCACGGCGGTGAATCGGAAATATTTTTAGGAAGGGTGCTGCCTGAATTCAAAAGAGAAACGTATTATCTCACAAGCAAGCTGCCAGTATGGAAGGTGGAGAACGAGGGTGATGCTGAGAAGCTGTTTAATGAACAATTAGAAAAATGCAATACTGAATATTTTGACTTTTACCTGCTTCATTCATTAAATAAAAAAACAATTGAAACAGTAAAAAAATTTAATTTATATGATTTTATATCAAAGAAAAAAGCTGAGGGAAAAATAAAGCATATCGGATTTTCATTTCATGACAGCAATGACGTTTTAAAGGAATTTGCCGCTGCATACAAGTGGGATTTCATACAGCTTCAGATAAATTACTGGGACTGGGAAGAGGATGAAGCCAAGGCTCAGTATGAAACCATAGAAAAATTAAATATACCCTGCTTTGTTATGGAACCGGTAAGGGGAGGCTTCCTGGCTTCCTTCGCTCCTCATGTCATGGAGCATTTCAAAAATTATAATCCTGATGCAAGCATTGCTTCCTGGGCACTGAGATGGGTTGCTTCGTTGCCGAATGTGGCGATTATCTTAAGCGGAATGTCAAACATGGAGCAATTGAATGATAACATAAAAACATTCACCAATCTAAGACCTGTTGATGAGGATGAACAAAAGGCAATTGATAATGTTGTACAGGATTTGAGAAAAATCAAGCCTGTTCCGTGCACAGGCTGCCGTTACTGCATGGAATGTCCATACGGTGTTGATATACCGGGAATATTTGATATTTATAACGACTATAAAAAATCAGAGAATAAGCAAATAGCAACAAGAAGTTATTTTGTTTTTACGGGAGAAAATGAAAGAGCTGATAAATGTCAGGAGTGCGGTGAATGTGTAACTAAATGTCCTCAGCAGATAAACATACCCAAAGAGCTGAAGACAGTACACAGGGAAATGTCCGAAATATTTTACTCTTAACTTAAATGCTCCACTCATGTGTTGCAGCCTTCATTTGAACTGCTTACTCTGAGTGGAGCATCTTAATTTTAATATATGGCTTTGGTTTTCCACTTACCGCTGCGATATCTTATTGTAGTTATTAAAAACGCAGTAATCCATGCAGGCGGCAGACTGTAATATATTGAACGAAAATCAATTGATGTTTTTGCCATTGTATAGGATGCTATGAGTCTTATACTCAAATTGATTAAACCTGCAATTGCAGGAACCTTAACATCTCCTGATCCCTGCAGCAAGCCGACCGTAATGTTATTAACCGTATTTAATATCATGAAGTAGGCAACTATATTCAAATGTTCGACACCTCTTATCAAAGCGTCATCCGAAATATTAAACATTCCCAGTATTTTATCGTCAAAGAACAGCGTTAAGATAACCATTGCCAGGCATGCAATGATACCCATGATAAGCGTCGAATTATATCCCTTTTTAATACGGTCAAACTGGCGGGCTCCGATATTATGTCCGGTAAAATTGCTCATGGCCACATTAAATCCGTTAGAAGGAATAAACATTAATTGTTCTGCTTTGACCATTGCCGTAAAGCCCTCAATGCTTGCCGGACCGAAGCTGTTTATAAGTCTTTGCAGAATTATAAATCCGAATGCCACAATGGACGATTGCAATATTATGGGAAAGGCCAATTTTAATACAATCATCAGCTTGTCCTTTTCAAATATCCACTGACTTCTTTTAAATTTCAAGTGTGGAAATAAGCTCCACATATATATGATACTTGCAGCAGCAGAGCCTGCCTGTGATATTATCGTTGCAAGAGCGGCACCCTTTACACCCCATTTAAAAACAACAACAAACATCAAATCCAACACAACATTTATAATTGCAGCAACAAGTAAAAATATAAGTGATCCCTTTGAATTGCCGTGTGCTCTCAAAATACCATATACCACATTGTATATCATCTGAAAAATTATCCCACAGCCGTATATTACAAAATAGCTGTAGCTTTCTTCGTACATTTCTGCCGGGGTCCCTAAAAAGTTCCAGATTACCGGTCTTGCAAGAATAAAACAAAGCACTGTTATAGCCAAGCTGATTAAAATGGAGAATATCAGCATTGTCGATATTGTGCTTTCAATATCCTTTTCTCTTTTGGCTCCGAAATATTGAGATAATGTAATGCTCGTACCTGTTCCGATGCCTGTTACTATATTTAGCAAAAACCATATGGTTGGACTTGTAACACCGACAGCGCCTAATGAAGTAGACCCTACAAAGTTACCGACTATAATGCTGTCTGCCAGATTATATCCTATTTGCAGCAGATTAGCACCCATAATCGGTATAGCAAAGAGTAATATTGTCTTCCACTCAACCCCTTTTGTTAAATTTCTTTCCATAAATCCTCCTGTTCATAAAAAATCCGTGCAGTTTGTCCCAATGAGGACACCTGTACGGAAATATATCATATTCTTACAATGATTTAATTATTAATTCCAAATATTTGTCCGCTCTTTCGTGCAGATCAAAACTTCCGTCATGCAGACACCAATGAAAAATTAATCCTCTCATTGATTGAAAGATAAACTCAACAATTTCTTCGGAATTCATTTCATCGGTTATTTCGCCATTATTTATTCCTTCGTCTATTATGGGCACAAGAAGCGTCTGCATTGCCCTACCCTTCTTCAGAAAAAGTTTGTTGCCATTATTATAAAGAAGCTTTGTAAAATCATATGGTTCGCTTGTTACAAAATCGATATAAAATAACATATAATTCTTTATTTTATCTTTAACTGTATTCCCTTCAACCCCATTATTAACAAACTCTGTAAATTTCATATCAGCAAACATGTAATTCTGATACAAAACATCTAATTTCGATTTATAGTAATTATAAAAAGAACCTACAGAAATGTTTGCTGAATTTGCAATATCCTGTATGCTTACATTATCAAATCCCCTGCTCATAAAGAGCTTTATGCTTGTTTTATATATTTTATCCTTTGTCTTCTGTGCTTGTATCGCGCGGTTGTTCACTTTTATTACCCCATTATATAATCATACAAAGACCTAAGTCTTTGTTTCCTTTATTGTATTTATTATATCATATATATATATTTTATCATAATAAAATTCTTTATGTTTTTTGAAAAGTTTTGCTTGATATTTAACAAACTTTAACTTATAATGAATTCATTCAGTGAATGCATTCATTCAAAAGATAATTAACAGGAGGATAACAATGAAATTAAAAAGGGTATTAAGTATCATTTTAGTTTTATCTATGCTTTTCAGCATGGCGTCATGTACTGCAAAAACGGACCCTAAGACTGGAGACGACAGCAACGTTGATAAAATTTTCACACCAGGAACATATGAGGGAGAAGCGGAAGGATTTCATGGTATTATAAAAGCAAAGGTCACCGTTTCCGAAACAGAAATTACAGATATAACAGTTGAGCATACAGAAACCGCAGGTCTTGGAGACAAGGCAGTTGATGAGATTGTAATGCAGATAAAAGATAACACATCGTTGGACATTCCTATAATTTCGGGAGCAACATATTCAAGCAATGGTATTATCGCTGCGATTACAACTGCCTTGGAAAAAGCGGGAGCCGATATCAATGCATTGAAGGCTAAGGAAATTGCAAAAGACAACAAAGCCGAGGATATGGAAAAAACAGCAGATGTTATAGTAATCGGAGGCGGCGGAGCAGGGCTTGCAGCCGCAGTTTCAGCACATCAAAACGGGGCATCTGTAATAGTAGTTGAAAAAATGCCTCGCGTAGGCGGCAATACAATTATTTCCGGCTCAGCATATAATGCAGCGGATCAAGGCAGACAGTCATCATTGACAATGACTGATTTGGAAAAACAAACTGTTGAGGGTTTAATAAAGGCAGAGCAAACAGACCCTGAAGTTAAAGAATGGCAGGAAACACTTAAGGGTGAATGGGCAGAATACCTTGCCTCGGGAAAAACCCATCTGTTCGACTCTCCGACACTGCACAAGCTGCAGACCTATAACGGCGGAGATAAATATGGCAACACAAAGCTTATCGGCATACTTACGGATAATGCACTGCCCGCAGTTGAATGGCTTGAAGATATGGGAATGGAATTTACAGATCATGTATTTACTGTATTGGGCGGATTGTGGTCGCGTGCACATAAGCCTGTAAAACCATTGGGAACAGGATATATTGAAACATATATGGATTATATTGATAAAAACAGCTCTGATATTGAAATTTTGACTGAAACTGCCGCAAAGAGTTTCATAGTTGAAAACGGAACAGTCAAAGGAGTTAATGCAGAATCAAACGGTGCTAAGGTAACCCTTTATGCAAACAAGGGCGTCGTTTTGGCAGCAGGCGGATTTGGAGCAAACGTAGAAATGCGTGAACAGTACAACACGTTGTGGCCGTCACTCAAAGACGTAAAAACAACAAATCATACCGGTGCAACAGGCGACGGAATTGTAATGTCTCAGGAAATCAATGCTTCGGTGGTAGGAATGGAACAAATTCAGCTCTTGCCAATGGGAGATCCTGTTACGGGAAGCTTAAGCGGAAATATCGAGCAGGGAGTTCAGAATCGTATATTTGTTAACAAGGAAGGAAACAGATTTGTTGATGAGGGAGCCCGCAGAGACGTTATGACTAAAGCGTTGATGGAACAAACAGACTCATATATGTGGGTAATTCTTGACAAGCATTCATATCCTACGGGTGATACCAAAAATAACTTTAACGAAAGCATTGACAGCTTAGTTGAGGCAGGAAGAGCATTTAAGGCAGATACTCTTGAAGAATTGGCAGAGCAAATTGGCGTTGATGCTGACAATTTAGTAAAAGCTGTGGAAACATTTAATGAAACAGTGGACGGAAAGTCAGAGGATCCATTTGGAAGAACCCTGTTTGCAGATAAAATAGATACGGCACCATTTTATGCTGGAGCTCGTGTACCGACAGTACATCATACAATGGGCGGAGTTGAAATAAATGAAAATTCTCAGGTTGTGGATGTCAACGGTCAGATAATCAAAGGGCTTTATGCTGCCGGAGAAGTAACAGGCGGAATCCACGGAAGCAATCGACTTGGCGGAAACGCATTGGCTGACATAACAGTATTTGGCAGACTTGCCGGAGAATCAGCAGCATTAGCTAAATAACCTCCAAATATCAAATAAAAAGAAAGTAATCGTCCTTAACGAATTACTTTCTTTTTATTTTTCTATTCTTCAAATATAGCACCGGTGTTGGCAGAAGTTAACCATTCATTAACAATTCATCTATGGGTCTGCCGGGTGGAACGATTGGATATACACTGCAGTTGGAATCTATTTTACATTCAATGAACACAGGTTCATTTACATTACTTACTTCGTTAAGTATTTCTGTTAATTCTTCCATTGCTTCAGCCTTGTATGATTTTATACCGTACGCTCTTGTAAGCATCAGATAATCTACGTCATCATGATTATCTGTTTCCGAATACCTCGCATTGCTGAACATCCTCTGCCACTGCCTTACCATTCCGAGGGAATTGTTGTTAAGCATTACGATTTTAACAGGCAGCTTGTATTTCGATATGGTAACCAGCTCCTGATTGTTCATTCTGAAGCTTCCGTCACCTGTTATGAGGACTACCGTCTTGTCCGGATTTCCCGCCTGAGCTCCTATGGCTGCCCCGATACCGAAGCCCATTGTGCCCAGCCCGCCGGATGTTATAAATTCGTTTGATTTGTTAAAGTTCCAGAACTGTCCCGTCCACATCTGATGCTGGCCCACATCCGTCGCTACCACCGTATCCTTGTAATAATACTTGTTTACTTCTTTTAAAATATTTTCGGGTACAAATTCGCCTTCAATATTATTTTTTTGTTTTTTTGAATGAATTTCATCAAGCCAGTTTTTTCTGTCCCCGGGCTCTGATTCTTCTAAAAGTCCTTTCAGTATGGTTTCCATATCTCCGATTAAGGGCAGACATTCATACGTATTTTTGTTAATCTCCGTACTGTCCACATCTATATGAATTATCCTAGCATTGGGTGCAAATTTGTCAGGGCTTCCTATTACCCTGTCGCTGAATCTGGCCCCGATGGCTATGAGTAAATCACAGTTCGTAACAGCCATGTTTGTTTCCACAAAGCCATGCATCCCCACAAATCCGAGAGATAATTTATTGCTCCGGGGTATGGTCCCCAGTCCCATAAAGCTGTTGCAAACAGGAATCTGAGTTTTTTGTGCAAACTGAAGCAGCATATCATCATTTTCAGAAATTCTTACACCGCCGCCGGCATAAATAACAGGCTTTTTCGCTTCGTTAATAAGTTTCACCGCCAGATCCAAATCATCCTTTTCAGGCAACTCTTTTTCAACAGCCTTATCTGTTGAACCCCCTTCATATTCCCATGTATCTAAAAATACATCCTTCGGCACATCCACAACGACCGGACCGGGTCTGCCTTCGAGGGAAACATCAACTGCCTCCCTCACAGCATCTTCTAAATCTTTGATACTTCGCACCATGTAGCTGTGCTTGGTAACGGACAACGTCATGCCGGTTATATCAACCTCCTGAAACGAATCCTTACCGATCAGAACATTTGCTACCTGTCCCGTTATAACCAGAAGCGGTACTGAATCCATATAAGCATTTGCAATACCTGTCACCGTATTGGTGGCGCCCGGACCTGAGGTTGCTATGAAGACACCTAATTTACCTGTGCTTCTTGCATATCCATCGGCGGCATGAACACCATTTTGTTCATGCGCCGGCCTGTATACCTTAAAATAATCAAGCTCATCATATAGAGCATCAAAGAATGGTATAACGGCTCCTCCGGGATATCCAAACAAAGTATCAATTCCTTTTTCTCTAAGAACTCTGAGTATTATCTGTGAGCCGGTTAATTTCATACTTCCTCCTATTCCTGCCCCTGAGCAGATTTTCCAACCCATGGCATCATAGCTCTCAGCTTCTTGCCTGTTTCTATCAGTGGATGTACCAGAGCCATATTTTTCATAGCGAGGAATCTCGGCTTCCCTGCTTTATTTTCTGAAATCCAGTCATACGCAAATGTTCCGTCCTGTATATCCGATAAAATCCCTTTCATGGCTTTTCTTGTATCTTCTGTTATGATTTTCGTTCCTGTTATATAATCGCCGTATTCTGCGGTATCGCTTATTGAATATCTCATATTTTCAAATCCGCCCTCGTAGATCAAATCAACTATGAGCTTCATTTCATGTAAGCATTCAAAATATGCTATTTCCGGTTGATATCCCGCTTCTGTCAATGTATCAAAGCCTGCCTTTATCAATTCTGTGATACCTCCGCAAAGAACTGCCTGCTCACCGAACAAATCAGTTTCGGTTTCTTCCTTGAAGGTTGTTTCGATAACTCCGGCTCTTGTACCTCCTATACCTTTTGCATATGCTAAAGTAAGCTCTGTGCATTTTCCCGTAAAGTCCTGATGAACCGCAAACACGTCCGGTACTCCCTTGCCTTCAACGTATTGTCTCCTTACAAGATGACCCGGTCCCTTTGGAGCTACCATGAATACATCTATGTTTTTAGGCGGCACTATCTGATGATAATGGATGTTAAATCCGTGTGCAAATGCAAGAGCATTTCCTTCTTCAAGATTAGGAGCCACATCTTCGTCATAAATTTGTTTTTGAACCGTGTCCGGTGTAAGCATCATAACAACATCTGCCTTCTTTACCGCACCTGCAACAGTGTCCACCGCCAGTCCGTGAGATTCCGCCTTCTGTCTTGATTTGCTTCCTTCATGCAATCCCACCACAACATTAACTCCGCTTTCCTTAAGATTCAATGCATGTGCATGTCCCTGACTGCCATAGCCTACTATTGCAACTGTCTTTCCTTCCAAGTATTTTAAATCCGCATCATTGTCATAATACATTCTTCCCATTTAATTTTCCTCCAAATAATTTTTATTTTTTGATTTTAATATGTTGTTACTCTGCAGCTTCTGATACGTCATAAACATCTACGAGCTTGCGCATTTGAAGCATTGCTCTTTCAAAGCTTTCCTGCTTCTTGTCAACTAAGGTAATTTTAAATTCAGAATCCTTTCCTTCGGTTCTGACCATGCTGAAGCCCTGCACGTCAAACTGTTTTCTCCTTAAGGTAGTCAATACTCTCAATGCTGAATCAATTCCCTTGTTCATTTTAAAGCTGATTGTTCTGTTCATAATACCTCCCGATTTTTAATTTGTTTTTTTGTTTCAACTTGAGAGTAAGGGTCTGAATTTAGGGTATAAAAAAACCTCTCATCTCTATATACATACAGATATGTATACAGGGACGAAAGGTCTTTCGTGGTACCACCCTATTTTACGATAAAAAAATATCGCCTCTTTCAAGTCGAAAAAACAATGTTTTTTGAACTCTATTCTTATAACGCAGAAACACGTCCTTACCTACTGTATTTCGGTTCGGAAGCTCTGGAGTGATCATTATATCTCATAACACCGGTTCGCACCACCCACCGGCTCTCTTGGTTATTTTTCAGATATTTTTGTCTCCGTCAAAGCTTTTGATATTAAACAGTATTATACGCACAGGTAATATACTTGTCAACACCTTTTTTGAAAATTTTTAAAATATTTTTTATAAACATGCAGGCTGCCGAAAAGGCTCCTCCGGCAACCTGCTTCTTAGTTGTAGCTTACTGCTTCCACACCCACCGACTCAATTAATTTTCTTAATTCCTTCAATCTGCTGGCAGAAGGCGTTTTGAAATCTCTTGAGGGCTTCTCAATTCCTAAAGCCTCGTACTTTTCATCTCCGAAGCTGTGGTAGGGAAGAAGCTCAATTTTTGGATTGTCAATATTCTCCTTTACAAATTCAGCCGTCTTAACTATATTGCAATCATCAGCATTCACTCCCTCAATGACAGGTATCCTGACGACCATGGGGATATTTAAAGCATTCATTTTTTTAATATTGTCCAATATGGCTTTGTTGCTCTTTCCGGTGAAGGCAACATGTTTATCTTCATCCATGTGTTTTATGTCAACGAATATAAGGTCCATTTTTTCTAAAATATCCCTGGACTCTTCAAAATTAAAATATGCGGAGGTTTCTATAGCTAAATTAATTGCTCTGTCGTAGAGAATATTTGTCAGCTCTCTTAAAATATCAGGATTGAGCGTTGCCTCTCCGCCTGAAAAGGTAACGCCTCCTCCGGAGTTTCTGTAAAATATCTCCTGACGCTCAATTATTTTCAAAAGCTGTTCAACCGAATATTCCTTAACCAGGCAATTATTATAGTCCTGGCTTTCGGGATTTGCACACCACTTGCATTTTAACGGACATCCTGCAAAAAATATTATCGTCCTTATACCATCACCGTCGTTGACAGAAAAATTCTGGGGCTCCATGAAAAAGCCGGTACTACATTTCTTCATGTGCTGTCCTTGCTATGATGGCGTCCTGCATGCTTCTTGACAAATTGACGAACTGAGTGCTGTAGCCTGCAACTCTCACCAGTAAATCCTTGTAATTTTCAGGGTTTT
>JAFACY010000264.1 GCA_023425285.1 Bacillota bacterium | reverse complement strand
TTTTATTGATGTTTCTTATTTTTTCTGCCGCATACAAGTACCTGACCTATGAAAAGGTTAGGTTCTCATTTGTTTTTCCAGGTGCTGCATTTGCAACCATAGGTATAATTACCGGCTCCACCTTATATTCCTACTATATAGGAACCAGAACAACTTACTACTACACCATCTACGGCAACCTATCCGGAGTCATCATCTTTTTATTGTGGATTTTTATAATGTCTATAATCTTTCTGACCGGCGCCGAAATCAACTATTTCGCAGGAAAAAGCAGACAAAACAAAGCAGACAGAGGGGACAATTCTGTCTGACAATTTTTAAAATTACTGAGTTTATAGTTCATGCTAAAAAGCATATCGAAGAACAATTTGAATGTTTTCAGGATAGGTACATATAGAAAACAAGAATATGAGTATGTATGCAAATACTTGTATATATGCAATTTGAGCTTCCAGTTTTTTACAAATCGCGTAATTTCAACATAAATTTAAATTTATAACAAAAAGCTTTTATAAAAAGTTAAACGAAACCATACGATTTCATGAGTTCATACTTTTTTGAAACTGCATATATTGATATTAATTATACATTATACCCCTTATATAGGTCCGAGATGTTAAAATGTGTAATGCAATATGCCTTGTTATCATTATATTCTTCAATGATGATATTGCTACAATCGCAAGTGCAAAATAAGAAGGTGTATGTAGTGAGAAACAATCAGCTGACCAAATTAAAGGAATCTGCTTCAGTTGAAAAATAAGCAAATTCTGCGCAGTCAGCGAGAACCGTCCCCTCTGACTGCACGGAATATGAAGTAGCCTGATTTTTTGTCGGCTGTTTCACAGTTATTGAACAACTCTTCAAGTTTTGCCTTGGTGCTTGGGGCCCCTTGCTTTTTTTGTATGACAACATATAGTCTTCCTCCCTCGTTTAAGTGCTCGTAAGCTCCTTCATAGAAAGAAAAGACAGTGTCCTTACCTGCTCTTATAGGTGGGTTGGTCACTATGATGTCATATTTACCGTTTATATTTTCAAAGCCGGATGATCTGATTATTTTTGTCCTGTCATCCACCTTGTTTTCCTTTGCATTCATGGCGCAAAGCTCTAAGCTTCTTTCATTGACATCGGACATAGTGACATTTATTTTATTTAAGAGACCGGCTATAATTATGCCTATGGGACCGTAGCCGCACCCTAAATCAAGCACACTTCCTGAAAATCCTGCATTTTCATTTAAAACAGTTTCAACCAGAAGCATGGAACCGAAGTCCATACCACTTTTTGAAAAAACACTGTTGCTGGTATAAAAATAAAATCTGTTTTGACCTATGTTCCAGTCAAATTTGTATATTTCTTTTTCTGTTGACGGATTTTGATTAAAATAATGCTCCATTATTCACTCCGATGTTTTATATTTAATCGTCATAATGCCCTTTACATTGTATTATCTCTATCCTTCCGTCCGATACCTTGTAGACAAGCCTGTTTACTTCATCAATTCGTCTGCTCCAACTGCCTTCAAAGTTTTTTAGTAGTTCAGGCTTACCTAAACCATCAAAATTGTTACGGTCAATATCTTTCAAAAGGGCATTAATTCGTTTTAAGGTTTTTTTATCTTGTGTTTGCCAATACAAATATTCTTCCCATGCGCGTTCAGTAAAAATCAACTTACTCATCAGCCATTTCCTCAAGCTCTTCCATAGTCTTTACTACGGTTTTACCTTGTTTTAATTGCTCAATACTTTCGTCAACAGCACGCATATTTCTGTCGGAGTAAAAAGGATCATAGGAAACTTCAAATGGGATTCTCTTTTCTCTGGTCATTTTTTTTGCAAAAATTATAAATGCTGTTGTCATATTTAATCCTAATTCCTGACAAGTCTTCTCCATATTTTTTTTGAGTTCTTCGTCCATACGAATATTTACCATTGTTTGTGCCATATTCATCACCTCTTTCCTTATTTATTATACCATTCAGTTTATACATTGTCAATACCATGTATGTACACAGTATATAACAACTTTCATCTTATTTGTATTTTTTCCAAATATAAAAGAATAATTATAAAAAAGATGAGATCCTTCGCTTACGCTCAGGATGGCAAGTTGTCATTCTGAATGCAAAGCATGAAGAATCTCATTATTTATTTAATACTATTTATTTTACGTTTACACAGTTGGCTCTTAAGTTAGCCAAGTATGCTCTTTCAACTGTATCAAAGATTTTATATTCCTTTTCTTTATTATCAAAGCTTGGAACATATAGTTCTGTTTCATATACTTTTTTGCATTTTTCAACCGGCTTAGCATTTAACAAACTTGCTATTGTTTTAAACATATCGGCATTTGACATTCCTGACAACGGCTTGAATGCTTCAACGACATTTCTTACTGTGCCGTCTGCACTTACTACTGTTCCTTCTGATTCAGCAAGACTGTTTAAAGGAAGCACGTATTCTGCTGATGCGGTTGTTTCATTTTCCATAATATCAAATGCTGCAAAGAATTTAAGCTTATCAGCAGCTTCTTTTAATTCTTCGTCATTTGCCAATATGTCCTCGCCTATGACAACAAGACCCTTTATGCTGCCGTCGATAATTGCATTTCTGATTTTTGCTCCCGGTGTTTTGAATCCAATGTCCCAGGCTCCCTGACTGTTGGATTTTGCTTTGAGAACTATAAAGCCTCTGTGCGGCTTATTGTCGTTTCCTAACAACAATGTTATGTCAGCCAGCACTTTTAATCCCTTATTGTCAACTGTATTGGCATCAGCAATTATAATAGGCTTTTTAGCATTCTTGATTTTTTCCGCAACCATTTCGGCAGACTGTGATACTTCAACACCTTTAACAGCACTTAATAATTTGTCGCCGTTAGGATACTTGCTTAATGCTTCGGCTTTGATAACACCTTTTTCTATCAATGCCTTAAGCACGCCTGCAAAGAATGCTTCATAATTATCTACTGCTGCTTTATCTGCCCAGTTATCTGTCTTAGTCTTAACTTTTGAGCATGATACGATACTTCTGCTGTCTGACAATCTTCTCAGCTTCATACCCATTGAAGGATGATGCTCGTATAATTGTCCTGCAGATACTATCAAATCTGCTGCATCCAATTGCTCGAAGTCTATGGTTGACTGGTTCTTGCCCAATACTGTTTCGATGCCTGGTTCTTCATCTATTGTGAATGAACCCTTGCAGTCGCTGTCCAATTCTTTGGCTATCGATTTTACGGTCAAAAGCTCTTCGTTTGTCAATTTAGGTGATACTACAAATGCAATACTGTCTTCACCGTACATATTTTGTATGCTTCTCAGACGTTTTGCAGTCTCAAACAGTGCAACGTTCAGCGATGCTTCTTCTTGTGTGCCTTTTATTTTAGCTTTGGCACTTAATAATCTGTTGTCGTTGTTTATGTGTTCAATACCAAACTTACCCTTTCCGCACAACGGAATTTCATTTTCCTTAGGACTGCTTGCCTGATATACTATATTGTCCTTATGCTCATACACCACATCACATCCGACTGAACAGTAGCTGCACACTGACTTGGTCTGAGACAAATTAAGAGGAATTTCCTTAATATTGTTTCTTCTGTCAAGCCATGCACCTGTCGGACAAACATCTATACATTGTCCACATGAAATACATTCGGTCATTTTTAATTCCTGCTCAAATGCAGGTGCTACAAATGTTGCATTTCCTCTTTCAACAAAGCCTAGAGCATTAGCTCCCACAACCTCGTTGCACGTTCTTACGCAAAGTCCGCAAAGTACGCACTTGTCAACATTCTGAGCTATAAAAGGATGGTCTGTTTCTTTTTGTTTCTTTTCATCTTCAGCATGATATTTTACGGTATCTATTTCATACTTTTTAATATAGTCAACCAGCTGACATTCGAAGTAATCCTTACATCCGCACTCAAGGCATCTCTGCCCTTCTCTCACCGCTTCTTCTTCCGTCATAGTCGGCAGAATAGGCTGGAAGTTAACCTTCCTGAGTTCAGCCTCAACAGTCCTGTGCTGCACCCTCGGCACTGCTTCTCTGTCCTTGTAATCTTCTTTGGTAACCTCTGTATACACTAAAGGCATTTTCTTGTAAGGAATAATTTCTCCGTTTAAATAGCCGTTTATTGCTTCACATGCATGCAATGCCTGAGCGATAGCTTCGATAGCAATCTTAGGACCTGTTGCGGCATCTCCTCCGGCAAACACTCCTCTTAAATTTGTTTCGAATGTTTCTTCGTTGATCTGAATGTTTTTCTTTCTGCCCTGCGCTACGTTTATATTTCCGCAGTCAACTTCCTGACCTATTGCAGCTATGACAGTATCTGCTTCAAATGTTACAAATTCTCCTGTGGGCTCAGGCTTCTGTCTGCCTGATGCATCTCTTTCACCAAGAATCATCTTTTCGCATCTTAAACCGGTAACCTTGTCTCCGCCTTCTATTGATACGGGAGCTGAAAGGAATGAGAATATAACTCCTTCTTCCTTAGCTTCTTCAATTTCTATTTTTTCGGCAGGCATTTCACTTTCAGTTCTTCTGTAAACCACTCTTACTTCTTCTGCTCCGAGACGGATGCTTGTTCTTGCAACGTCCATAGCAGTGTTTCCGCCGCCTACTACTATAACCTTTTTACCTATTTTTACAGGCTTATTTTCAGCAACATTGATTAAGAAATCAATACCGCCCAATACTCCGTCGATGTTTTCTCCTTCGCATCCCATAGGTGAGCTTTTCCATGCTCCGATACCTAAAAATACAGCATCATAATTATTTTGTAAATATTCTAAAGACATGTCGTCTCCGATTTTTATTCCGTAATTAATTTTTGCTCCCATTTCTTCGATTATGGCAACCTCTGCATCAACCACCGTCTTAGGGAGACGATATTCGGGTATGCCGTATCTCAGCATTCCACCCGGTTTAGGCATTGCTTCGAATATTTCAACCGCGTGTCCTTCTCTGAGCAGGAAATATGCTGCAGACAAACCTGCGGGACCTGCTCCAACCACAGCAACCTTCTTTCCTGTAGCCGGCTTCAGACTCGGGATATATTGTTTTTCGGAATTCAAATCGTAATCAGCAGCGTATGTTTTAATACATGCGATGGATACGGATTCTTCAACGTGTTGCCTTCTGCATGCCTTTTCGCATGGATGAGGACATACTCTTCCTATACATGCCGGTAAAGGCAGTCTTTGTTTTATTAATTTTAATGACTCCAGTGGCTGTTTGTTTGCAACCAGGCCAACATATCCCTGTACGTCGGTTTCTGCCGGACAATTCAAGGTACACGGAGGCTTACAGTCTCCGATATGCTGTGACACAAGTAAATTCAAAGCTGCATTTCTTGCTTCGACAACCTTTTGTGTGTCAGATCTAACTACCAATCCGTTGGCTACAGGTGTAGCACATGCCCTTGCAGTCTTAGGCTGTCCTTCTATTTCAATCAGACACAATCCGCAGCCTGCGTATACTTCCAGTCTTTCGTCAAAACACAAATGCGGAATTTCAATATTGTTTTCCAAAGCTGCCTGCAATACTGTCTTTCCCTGTTCTGCCGTAATTTCTATACCATTTATATTAAGCTTAACTAATGACATGTTATCCTCCTTCTTAGTTTTTCACTACTGCGCCGAATCTACATACGCTGTAGCAGTTACCACATTTAATGCACGCTTCCTGATTGATGACATGAGGATTCTTAACAGTGCCATCTATACATTTTACAGGACATTTTCTTGCACATAGGGTACATCCTGTACATTTATCTTCATCAATTTCGTATGTCAACAATGCTTTACAATGCTTAGACGGACATTTTTTGTCAACAACGTGAGCAATATATTCGTCCCTGAAATATTTCAGTGTGGATAATACGGGATTTGGAGCTGTTTGTCCGAGACCGCAAAGAGATGAATCCTTAACACTTATTGCCAGACTTTCAAGCTCATCAAGATCCTCCATAGTACCCTTGCCCTCAGTAATTCTTTCCAATATTGACAGCATTCTCTTTGTACCGACTCTGCACGGAGTACATTTGCCGCATGATTCATCAACCGTAAATTCAAGGAAGAATCTTGCGATGTCAACCATACAGTTGTCCTCATCCATTACAATCATACCGCCTGAGCCCATCATTGAGCCTACAGCCATCAAGGTTTCATACTCGATAGGTGTATCAAGATGATCCTTTGTCAGGCATCCGCCTGAGGGTCCCCCGGTCTGTACTGCCTTGAATTCTTTTCCGTTGGGACATCCTCGGCCTATATCGTAGATAACCTCTCTTAGGGTTGTTCCCATAGGTACTTCGACAAGTCCTGTATTTGTAATCTTACCGCCTAAAGCAAACACTTTCGTTCCGGGAGATTTCTCAGTACCGAAGCTTCTGAACCATTCCGGTCCTCCGTTTATAATCTGAGGTATATTTGCCAATGTTTCAACGTTATTGATACATGACGGCTTACCCCAAAGTCCCTTTACTGCAGGGAACGGAGGCTTAACTCTCGACATACCTCTTTTGCCCTCGATTGATTGCATCAATGCAGTTTCTTCTCCGCATACGAATGCTCCTGCTCCCAATCTCGTTTCTATTTCAAAATCAAAACCTGAGTTGAATATATTTTTTCCTAAAAGACCAAGCTCTGTCGCCTGCTTGATTGCTATTTCCAATCTCTTAACCGCCACGGGATATTCCGCTCTTACATAAATGTATCCCTTTGTGGCACCGATTGCGTATCCGGCTATAGCCATTGCCTCCAAAACAGCGTGCGGGTCTCCTTCAAGAACGCTTCTGTCCATGAACGCACCCGGATCTCCTTCATCTGCATTGCATATGATGTATTTCTGATCAGCCTTGTTAGGTGCCGTAAATCCCCACTTAACTCCTGTAGGGAAGCCTGCTCCGCCTCTTCCTCTGAGACCCGAATCCTTCATAAGCTTAATAACCTCGTCAGGGGTCATTTCAGTAAGAGCCTTGCCTAATGCTGCATAGCCGTCTCTTGCAATATATTCGTTAATGTTTTCCGGATCTATAAAGCCGCAGTTTCTTAAAGCAATTCTTTTTTGTTTTTTATAGAAATCACCATCCATCAAGGATGTGCTTTCTACAGGCTCTTCTGCTTTTTCCGCAAATTCGTCGATTATTTTTTTAGCCTTTTCTGCATCCACATGAGTATAGGTTACTTTTTCCTTGTTCGGTTCATAAACCTCAACTATCGGTTCATACACGCACATGCCTATACAACCGGTCTGAACAACATTTATGTTGCTTAAATTTTTAAGCTCAGCTTCTTTTTTAAGTGTATCAAAAACAGGTCTCGCTCCTGCCGATATACCGCATGTAGCCATACCTACGACTATTCTTATTTCATTTTCTTTTTTATCACTGTCCAAGCTCTTAGCGAACTCTTCTCTCATATTTTTCAGTTCTTTTAATGTCTTCAAGTTTGCACCTCCTACTTTCTGTATTTAGCTATAATTTCAGGTACTTTCTTGGAATCAACTTTGCCATAAACATCTTCGTCAACAACCATTACAGGTGCCAACCCGCAGCATCCCAAACATCTTGTTGCTTCAAGAGTAAACAATTTATCTTCCGTAGTTTGTCCAACCTTAACATTCAACTCATCGGACAATTTATCAATTATTTCCTGCGAGCCCTTTACGTAACAAGCAGTACCAAGACAGACACCTATTGTATGTTTGCCTTTTTCTTCAATTGTAAACTGAGTATAGAATGTTACAACACCATAGATATCAGCTAAAGGAATATTTGTTTCATCCGAAATGAACTTTTGCACTTCTAAAGGTAAATATCCAAATATCTCTTGAGCCTTTTGCAAGGTCTGCATTAAAATCCCCTGCACATTTTTCACAGAATCAATATATTCCTTTAATTCCGCAAATTCTTTTTGCTTT
The DNA here is from genome assembly GCA_023425285.1 of Bacillota bacterium. Taxonomy (GTDB): domain Bacteria; phylum Bacillota; class Clostridia; order Tissierellales; family Sedimentibacteraceae; genus Sedimentibacter. Next base: position 174 of record JAFACY010000264.1, on the reverse strand, counting down.
AATTGCATAAAATCGTTTTGCAACTCAGGTTCCTCCTCTTATTTTTATGACACAACAATTATATAGTTTGTTGTATAAAAAGTCAATGAATAACAATATATCAAGCAGTTTGTCAATTTGTTAACATTTTCACAGCCAATTTGTTAACATTATAACAAGCATTCGCACTAATAT
>JAFACY010000258.1 GCA_023425285.1 Bacillota bacterium | reverse complement strand
GGCTACTCTTGATTTTATTGAAAAGGGAAAAAACATCATAATGACAGGTAATCCCGGCACCGGTAAAACTATGGTTAGTATTGCATTAGGTTTAAAGGCATGCATGGCAGGTTACAAAGTATTATTTACAACAGTCCCGCTACTTGTTACAACATTAAAAGAATGCAACAGCACTAAGACCTTAAGATATTTTGAGAACAGATTTGAAAAGTATGATCTCGTTATTGCAGATGAGCTGGGTTACACTTCATTTGACCGTGAAGGCACAGATTTGCTGTTTAACAACTTATCTTTAAGGGCAGCAAGAAAGTCTACCATAATTACATCAAACCTTTCATTTGAACGTTGGGTTGAAGTTTTCGGAGACCCTACAGTTACGAGTGCAATGATAGACAGGCTAACTTACAAGGCCATATTGGTTAATATGGAAGGTGATTCTTACAGGTTAAGAGAAACATTAAGGGAAAGTGGAGCATCTATGAATTTTGATAAACTAATTGTTTAGAACTATTGTGCCTTTGTACAATTTTCAGAGGCACATTTATTAACAAAAAAGTGACCTAAAATTGAATGGTCTTTTGACCTAATTTTCAGTTGACAAATACAAGAATAAAAAAAGGACTTTCAAAGTGTCAAGCTGCTAAGTATAATATGAAAAACAGACTCAATTTGTTATCCATAGTAAATAGTTAAAATAGTTATAAAATATATTTTGGTAGTAAAAATAGTAGGATGTGTCGATATGTATAATTTCATTATCCAGGTTAAAATATTATTTTTAGAATATAGCAGGAATAAGAGGTACAAAAGAATTTTTCCACTATTATTTCTGTGCACCTTAATGTTTATTCCCGATTCCAACGATTATACCAATGGTATGATTTTTAGCGGAAGCTATAGGGGATATTTTAACTCTCATTGGGCAGGAATAAATTTTGCTACTATATATATTATACTTGTAGGTTTTTTGGGATACTATATCATTAGAGACAGAGGACAGGTCTTAAATAATTACGATGTTAACAAGATAATAGGTAGTACAGAAGTAGATAAAAAAACCTTTGTTTTAAGTATTTTCTGCAGCAAATTCTTAGTACTGCTTACCACCATGATTCCCATAATAATAGTAGCTTTTATATCCATATTAATAAAGAAAGAAACCTCAAGCATTAATGTAATTCATCTGTGTATGCCATTTATAGTATTTGTAATTCCTGCTTTGTTTTTAATCATTAGCATAACATTTTTCCTTGATTCAATACAAGGACTTCCAAGTGCAGCAGGCAGCTCAATATATTTTATGTTTTATATGGTTATCTTAGCATTTGAATTGTATAGTAAAAGTAGTTTTCTTTTAGGTATTGCTGATATTACTACCCAAATTACACTTTCCTTATCCAATGTGCTTGGAAGATCAGGACTTGGCTTTTCGTTGATTGGTAATGGGTATGTGGTAAACAAGTTTTTATTTGAAGGGATAAACTATTCATTTATTATAATTATCAACAGACTGATTTCAATTTTTATCGGAATATTGTTTGTTAGACTTGCTATAAATAACTATAAATTTTATAGTGAAGATTCTGCTGGTAATTCATCACCTGAAGAAAGTAATATAAAGACAAATATTATATTTAAAAAAATCAATAATTTACTTATGAGGACAGGACTATACGAATTTACCATGTATCTGCCAGATGTTAAATTGTGGAAATTAATAACCTTGTTTTTTTTCATGTTTTTAAGCTTGGGATCTGATTCATCCACTATTTACACAATACTATTTTTTATTCCCATGGGTATAATTTCTAAATTAATACTGTATGGAAGTGAAACAAAGTTAAATAAGCTAATAAAATCAACACCATATTATCATAAACAAGTATGCACAGCATGGCTGTCGGGAATAGTTATATTGCTGTTTGTAAACAGCGTACTAGTAATAAAATATTTAGCAGCATGTAATTACATAGCTGTAAGCGCAGTAATATCAGGTTGCTTTATAATATCTGCCGTCTCCATACTTTTAGGAGAAATTACAAAGAACGAAGGTGTTTTTCAGATAATTTATTTATTTCTTTTATATTTTATTATGGATGACGGTGATTTATTTGTAGTTGATTTTACAGGGAAAAATGCAGAGCTATGGAATTATAATATGGTTGCAGTATATGTAGTTACCAGTATAGTCATTGTACTTACGCTGACAATCAGAAGGAAACTATTAACGAGAGTAAATTACAGGAGGTAGAGATGAGTATTCTATGCAGCAATGTTACGAAAAAATATGGGGATACTACAGCTTTAGATAATATCAATATTAAGTTTGAAATTGGAATGAATATATTAATCGGCTCCAACGGTGCCGGTAAATCAACAATGCTAAATATTCTGTCCACAATACTTTTCCCAACCAAGGGAGATGTTAAATTCAATGACCATACGATTTATTCAAAGAACTACAAGAGTAAATTGGGATACCTGCCTCAGGATTTCAGTGTATATGAAAATATTACAGGCTATGAATTTTTGTTTTATATGAGTTGTATTAAAGGCTTAAACAGAGCAAAGTCAAAAAAAGAGATTGTAGAATATTTAAATATATTTAACTTGTCTCAAAGTGCAGGTAACAGGTTGTCGTCATATTCCGGAGGTATGAAACAGAGAATTGGAATTATTCAGGCTTTGTTAGGTAAGCCAGAGATAATTATATTGGATGAACCGTTTAATTCTTTAGACCCCGGTGAACGAAGAATGGCAAAGAATATTTTAAAGGATTTAAGCAAGAACAGCATAATAATCTTATCATCCCATGTTTTACAGGAATTAGAGGAATTTGAAGGTAAGCTGACCATAATTGACAAGGGCAAAATAGTTACAAACATTAATATGGATGAAATAAAAACGTCTAAAGATGCTAATTTTTTAGAATCCTTCTATTTTGAAAGTGTTAAAGATTATAATAAAATTAAAGGAAATTTGCTATGAAAATTTTAAAATTAGGTATGGCATATATTAAAAAATATAAGTTATATCTTATTACTTATATATCTATTTTATTGTTAAATAATTTCTTTAATATGGTTTTACCTTATATTAGAGGAGATATGATAGATAAATTATTAATGATTTCAAATTTATTAGATATATATATTTACATATATATCATTTTAAGTATAGTGCTTATTCAAACAATTAATAATTATTTCGTAAAAATGATCTATACAAAAATACAAATAAATAGCGGATATAATCTTAATATTGACATATTAAATCATATAAAGAGATTACCTATAAGCTATTTTTATGATAAAGACGGTAGTTATTTAAATCAAAAAATAAACAATGATGCTAATCAAATTGTAATTTTCAGTATAAATATAATAGCGGATTTTATTATTAATGCGCTGTTATTATTGATATCTATGTATTTTATGTTTAGAATTAGTAGTATTATTATATATTTAATATTATGCTTAGTTTTTTGTTATTTAATTTTATATAAAGTTATGAAAAAACAAATTTATGAAAAGCAATATATAATGAAAGAACAGCAATCTGTTTTTTTCTCGGACCTTTTCAAACAAATAACTAATATTAAATTTTTTAAAATGCATAGTTCCTATCATGTATTTGATGGGAAATTATGTCAAAGTAAAGATAATTTATATAAAGCAGCAATAAAAAACCAAAAAATCGATTATATGTATTCTAATATTAAAAATGTACTGACTATAATTGCTATGACGAGTGTTATGGTAATCGGAGCTAATGAAGTTATCGTTGGAAATTTAAGTATTGGTATTTTTACTGTTCTGACAAGCTACTTCTCTATTTTTATATCTTCTGTAAATTACTTTATTGAATTAGGCAGTGTATATCAATCAACACTTGTAAGTTACAATAGAATATATGAAATTCTTTCAATACCTCAGCTAAAAGATGGAGATATAATAATAGAGGATATTGATACTGTTGAACTAAAAAATATAAATTTCTCATATACTGATAAACCTTTTATAAATAATTTGAACATCAAATTTAAAAAGGGAAATTTATATTCAATAGTTGGTGAAAATGCAACCGGAAAAAGTACTATAGTCGATATTCTTTTAGGAATACATTTAAATGACATTAAAGGAAGTATATTATTTAATTCTGTAGATATAAAAGATATAAATATGGAAGTTGCTATTAGAGATAATATAGCTGTTGTTGAACAACAACCTTTTATCATAGAAGATTACACAATTTTTGAAAATCTTAAAGTTTTTTCACATGAATTAGATAATAAAAATATTCATAAATTTTTATCTTTATTTAAGATTAACAATGGTTTAAGTAAGACTAAGTTTTCGGGTGGAGAAACACAAAAAATAGCTATAATAAGAGAACTACTAAAAGACAATCAACTAATTATTTTTGATGAACCTACTTCGTGCTTAGATGTTAATAGTAAAAGTATTTTGATAGAGTATCTAAAACAAATCAAAAAAGATAAAATTATCATTGTAATTACTCATGATAATGAACTTATAAATTCAGTTGATGAAATTATAGATATTTCTAAATTAATGCAAACTGAAAATGTCGGGCAAGAATTAGCACGGTGACCTAGATGGTTTAAGCTGTTAAGATGATCAATTTCGTACGGCATATCCATTATTTAAATACTACATAAGGATAACCTTTTGCATTATTTCGTGAAATATGTACAAACCAAGAAGTTAAAGATGAATATTGGATGAAACATCAGTACATGGAGTAAAATCTGGCGGATTGATTATAAAAAATGCTGAGAAGTTTATTAACAATCTTCTCAGCATCTCTTGTTTATTTCATCATTCAAAAAAATTCACTAATATCAAATCATCCTCATCATATGATTCTGTTCCTGCTGATTTGGAAATTACATAGTTATTTATTGTTATTTCACAGTTTTTTTCAAAGTAATCTGTTCCGATTATTTCTTTTGCACTTTCATAATCAAAACATTCCCTTGTATCTCTCATCCAGGGATACTATTTCTTTGAGCACCTCATTGGGAGGAACACCGCCGCCATAATTATATACTATGTCATAGCCTGTTGTCTTGAATTTCCCCCTTCCGCTTGCGGAGTAATCCGCAAGCTATTGATACAACTCATTGGTTTCCGTAAAAAACACAGAATAATTGTTGTGTACACCAACACCCTTGTAGGTTGGAAAGTTTTTTAAAGATTCTCCGTCCGGTACAATTCTGCCTATATTTATGTAATTAAAAAATTCTCCGCCATTGTGTATGTTATAAAAGCCTTCGCTCTCAATTTCCCCCTCAAATTCAATCATCACAGCTCCGTCTTCAAATTTTCTTACGTTGCTCACTATGAGTCCGCACACTGCATCCTTGGCGGTGACGGATTCGTCCAATTCATTGGTGGGATATGTCTTGCCTTCGTATTCAACGGTTCCTATTTCTTCGGTGAGCTTAATTGATTGCAGCTCTGAAGCTATACCCTGTGAGCTGAAATCTGCTTCAACCTCAACCTTATAAACACCAAGCTCTGTGGGCATATCCTTAACCATATTGATATCATCATAATCTAAAGGTATGCTTTCTCCGGCATCGATGTCCCATGGGTATTCTCCCTTGAGCAGCTCTCTTGTTTCTTTGTCGGGAATAAAATATAATCTGCCGGCTTTTCCGTAAAACCCGTCTGTTATAATTTCCCCCGTATATCTGACAGGCTCCGGTTCATTGGGTTCCTCTATGGGCTCGCCTACAGGTTCTTCCGTATCGGGCTTGATTGTGTCCGAGGTTTTTGAGCAGGATGTTAACAGAATTAAAATCATTGAAAATATTAAAAGCTTTTTCATATCCCCAATCCCCTTTCATGTAAAATAATAGACGAAAAATTTGGTTATTTGTTCCGTAAATTCAAAAAAATTTTTAATGGTTGATATTTTAAACCTAAATAAATATTTGGAATGGTAAATTAAAAGTAAATCTGATAAAATTAACCTATATAACAGGGGATAACTTTTATGGAGGAAACAATGAAGACGAAAATATTGTTAAAAAACGGTAACATTATAGATGAAAACGGAAAAATGACGGAAAATATTAATATATATATTTCGGAGGGTATAATTCATAAAATCAC
>JAFACY010000239.1 GCA_023425285.1 Bacillota bacterium | reverse complement strand
AGAAAAGCGTCACCTAAAAAGAAACCCATTATAAAAAAAGAAAACGTTGAAATCTTTAAACAATTCCCTGAAAAAAAATATAGACAAGTCTTCGATAAAATAAAAAAGATTCCATTTTCGCAATACATTTCTGTAATCCAGGCGAAAGCGGAACAATTCTTTGATAAAATTAAAAAAATCCAATTTCCAAAATTCAATTTTATAAACAAGGAAAAGAAAACTCAGATTTTTAAGGAAATAAGAAAAATCCGGCTTCCTAAGTTTGATTTTTCAAAATATCCGAAAATTGAGCAAATTTTTAACAGAATTAAAGAAATTGAGCTTTCAAATCCACTTTCAAAACAATTAAAAGGTGCCATGTGTCTTTTAACTGCGACTCTCTTGATTTTAAGCGGCACATATACCATGAATTATCTTAACACTCATGAAAATAATGTGTTTTCAACAGAAAGCTTTACTATTTCAAAAAATGATACGGAGCTTTGCAAGGTCAGAGACAAGGAATTGCTGTACACAACTCTCGCAAAACTTGAAAAGGATCTGGAAGAAACATACAATCATGAGCTGGCAATAGAAAGTAAATTTGAAATATCCGAGTCAACAGCAAAGGATAATGAAATAATTACCGTAGAAGGTCTTTACAACATCTTAAAAGATAACATAAACTACTCAATATTAGCATATTCCATAAACGTTGACGGACAGCAAATCGGAGTAGTAAATTCAGAAGATGAAGCAAGCGACATAATAGATGAAGTAAAGGATCATTTTGCACAGTATTACGATGAAGAAACAATAATCGAAATAAGCACTGTCGAAAATGTAGAAATAAAACAGATAAAAGCAGCAAACAATGAAATTAAAGATAAAGAAAATTTAGTAAACTACATAATCAAAGGAACAGAAGAAGAGAAAAAATACATAGTTGAAAAGGGTGACAACTATTGGAATATCGCAGAATATTTCAATATGTCATTGGATGATCTGATACAGGCAAATCCTACATCAGACCCCGAAAGAATTCAAATCGGAGATGAATTGAATTTAGTAGTACCTAAGCCGTTCATCAACGTACAAATCAAGAGACTTGTTGCTCAGGAAGAAAAAACTCCATACGAAACTGAATACAATAAGGTATCATATATGTTCAGTGATGAAGAAGTTATTGAGAAAAAAGGTAAGTATGGATTGTCAAAAATAGAATCAATTGTTACGGAACAAAACGGTATTCAGATAGCAAAGGAAATATTGTCCGAAGAAGTTATAGAAGAACCGGTAACACAAATTGTCACTACAGGTACTCAGGATCCGCCACCTAAAAAAGGAACAGGTTACTTCATCAATCCTCTTCCGGGTTCAGTTATATCATCAAGATTCGGCTCAAGATCAGGAGGCTTCCATTTAGGTCAGGACATGGCAAAAGCATCAGGCTCTTCCATAAAAGCAGCTGATGGCGGTACAGTAACATATGCCGGATGGAGCGGAAGCTATGGTTATATGGTAGATATAGACCATGGCGGCGGCTACACAACGAGATACGCACATTGCAGCGAAATATACGTATCAGTCGGTGAAAAGGTATATCAGGGTAAAGTAATCGCGGCTGTCGGCTCCACCGGAGTTTCATCAGGACCGCACTTACATTTCGAGGTAAGAAAGTACGGGTCGGTAGTAAACCCTGCAGCATATATTGGTGTTCAATACAGATAAATTTAATAATGTCAGCAAAGCCGCTTGCACATAAGCGGCTTTTGTTTTGTTATGATTTTTATACCCCCTTACATTATGCTAAAACATATTTTTTATCAGATCATCAAAATTTTACAAATACTTATATAAATTTACTCTTGCTTTTTTTGCCGATTAATAATATGATAGAAAAGTATTATTGCTTTTTCCAAAACCTTAATACAAATAAAACTCACAGGATGGTTCGATGATATATTTTGATTACAGATTTATGGAAGTGGCAAGACCAATCATAGAGCACGAGCAATATCAGCAAATGAGATCCATTAAGCACCATGATGAAAGTGTTTTTGATCACTCTGTAAAAGTAGCCTTCTATGCGTACCAAATGGCATACAAAAACAATTTGGACTGGGAATCAACAATCAGAGGGGCTCTGCTTCACGATTTCTTTCTGTATAAGTTTAAAAAATGCTTAGGTCCAAGATTAATAACGGATTCTATAAAGCATGCGATATCTCATCCTATTATAGCTTTTAACAATGCAATCAAATATTTTGATTTAAACGATAAGGAAGAAAATATAATAAAAGGTCACATGTTTCCCTTCGGCATCCCAAAATCAAAGGAAGCATGGATTGTAAGCTTTGTGGACAAGTATATTGCAGTGTTTGAATATGCTTCAAACTTTAAAAAGATGACTCACAGAAAGAAACAAGCAGCAGCATTTAATTACAATGTAGAATAATATATATTTAGATAAATCAGCGAGCTTTTTTGCAAACCGTATAGGTTGTTGAAAAAGTTCGTCTTTTTTTATTGTTCTTTGTAGTGTACAAGCGAAATTATTTTTTTTAAATGTTTATTTGCTTCATATTTGGGTAACATTTAAGTATATTAATAATAAAACTTGAAAGGAGCTGACTGCATGAAACTATCAATATATGCGAAAAACATGCAACTTACAGATGCATTAAAGGAGGCTGCAATTAAAAAAATCGGGAGGTTGGATAAATTTTTCCAGCAAGATATTGAAGCTAAAGTTGTATTAAGCATCGAAAAGAAACTACACAAAGTTGAGGTGACTATTCCTTTCAATGGCAGAATAGTACGTGTTGAGGAATCGTCCGCTGACATGTACAACGCCTTAGACGAATCAGTGGAAGCATTAGAAAGACAAATAAGAAAGCATAAAACTAAACTGCAAAATAAGAAGTTCTCCAATGAATCAATAAGATTTGAAAATATTGAACCACTTGATATAGAAGATGAACAAGAATTCAAGGTAGTTAAAACTAAAAGGTTTGCGGTAAAACCAATGGGTATTGAGGAAGCAATATTACAAATGGATCTTTTAAAGCATAATTTCTTTGTATTCTTAAACGGTGATTCAGAAGAAGTAAATGTTGTTTACAAAAGAAAAGACGGTAA
>JAFACY010000173.1 GCA_023425285.1 Bacillota bacterium | reverse complement strand
CTCTATGGTTACTTCATTTTTTCTGTTTTAGAGAGTATTTCATTATATCCTAACTTTTCAAATATATGAGGAGAAACGGTGCTTTCGTATCCACCGTTTTTATCAAAATAAATAATTGTGTTCCTGTAAAATTATAATCTTTTAATTCCACTCAACCATCCTATAATTCAACTGTAATTTGGCTTTAATAAAAAATTAAGAACAGAAGAAAGACTGTTAATCAGCAGTTCCTTTTTATCCATATAGTTGTTGACATAAAATACCATGAACAATATAATAATATTTAACTAGAGTAAAAAAATATACTATAGTATAAAATTGCTTTTAGGTGGTGTTGTATGTTTCAGAATATAAAAAAAGTCAACTACCTTAATTTAGTGAAGCCTGATTTTTCTTTGGAGCTTTTCATACATTCCGGTAATGTCGCCAACATTGCCATGAAAATAGCCGATGAAATGAAAATGTGTGACGAGGAAAAGCAGATACTTTATGAAGAGGCATTATACCATGATATCGGTAAAAGCAAAATTCCCGAGAATATTTTATATAAAAAATGCAGCTTGTCATCAGATGAATGGACTGTTATGAAACGGCACGCCGTATATTCACAGTACCTGTATTTATCTGTTGCTGATAAAAATTATAACAATACGGAAAAAGCAAAAACAATCAGACATCACCATGAGAATTGGGACGGAACAGGGTATCCCGACAAAATAAAAGGAGAAAATATTCCCTTTCACAGCAGAATCATAAGAATTGCGGATATATTTGATGCTATCACTCAACGCAGAATATACAGACCCTATTGTATTGAAAATCCACTGAGATTAATGGAAGAAATGGAGGGAAAAGCAATAGATCCCCGTATTTTCAGAAAAAGCTGTAACCTGTTTAAGGGTTTACTGGAAAATTAAAAATAAGTACTAGGAGTCTGAAATGGACAGACCAAAGAGTCAATTAACATTGAGAGAATTAAATTTTGCAAAAACAAGGTATAAAATTTTACAAACCTTTTTAGGATTAAATATGAAAAAGGATTATGATAATATTACGGTTGATGAAATATGTGATGCGGCAGAAATATCAAGAGGAACGTTTTTTAATTATTTTCCGACAAAAGAACACATTTACACATATTACGGATGGTGGTTTTGTGCAAGATTGTTTGTAGAATTGAACAAAATAAAATACAAAGAATGCTCAAGCTATGAAAAAATTAAATTTATTTTTGATTTTACCGTAAAAGAAGACAATAAATATAATAATCAAATGCCCCTTTTTATAAGTCATATATTAAGGCGTGATATGAACATTATCAAGGAAGTAGAATATACAAAGGCAGATTATATATATCAGTTTCCAAACAACGAAGCCTTAATCAGCGACTCTTCAAAGATTAATTTGCCGACTGTGGGAGAGCTTCTCATAAATTTGCTGGAGGAAGGAATCGGGAAAAAAGAGTTCAGAGCTGACATAGATATTAAAAAAGCGGTGTTTCATTTATTATCCGTATATTTCAGTCCGTATATTATTTATAAGTTCTTACGGCAGGAATGCCCGTTGGAAGAAGTATACACAGCATTGCTGGATGATATAATAGAACCCATGAGAAATAAAGAATAAAGTTAGGATTAGTTAAGAAAAAAGGCAGGAGAAGATAATGAAAGTTCAAGAAATAAAAAGCAGGGGTGTTTTATTTACATATGATGAATTGGAGTGGGATTTAAACTTGTATTTAATAAAGGGCAGAAAAAACAATTATTTGATTGATACAGGTCTGGGTCCACAGAACGTTGAAAATGTTATGAAGTATATGAAAAATGACAACAAGAAGATTATTGTTGTAAATTCACATTATCACTGGGATCATATATGGGGAAACTGCTCCTTTGAGGATTGTATAATTGTGTCTCATGCATTGTGCAGAGATATGATTTTGTCAGAATGGTATGGTATGATGAGTAGAAACAGCCGGTATATCCGCGGCATAGTCGAGATGTGCCTTCCAAATTTAGTTTTTCAAAATGAACTATATTTTCCTGAGGATAAAATCAGGATATTTCACACTCCGGGACACACCCTTGATTCGATAAGTATCATGGACGAAGAAGATGGAGTGCTCGTACTTGGAGACAATATTGGTGACAACATGGATGAGATTGTTCCAAATATCAGTTGTGAAAAAGATGTGTATATGAATACAATGGAGAAATACGAGAAAATGGATTTTGATATTTGCATTTCAGGACACAATAAAGTACTGAGCAAAGATATAATCAGGAAAATATTAGACTGTGGAATTTTATGAAAGGACAGCATATGAAAAAAGCATTGGTGGTTTACTATTCACTTTTTCAGAATACAATGAATCTGGCATTTGAAATTGCAGAGCAAATAGACGGCGATATAAGGGAATTAATTCCCGAGAACAACTATTCCTTTGATTACAATACAGCGGTTAAGGAAGTGAGAAATCAGATTGAACGCAGGTTTTGTCCTGAACTGATTTCCGGAAATGAGTCGGTGGAAGATTATGATACAATATTTATAGGTACGCCAAATTGGTTTAAAACCATGGCACCGCCTGTCATGAGCTTTATCAGACAGCATGACTTATCAGGCAAAACAATTATTCCTTTTTGCACCCACGGAGGCGGAGGCTTCGGACAAATTGAAAATGATATTGCCGGGGAATGTTCCGGTTCCATAATTGTACACGGTATTGCCGTAAATGGTATTGCACAACCGGAGGAAGTAAAAAAGTGGATTGACGATATCAGAGATAAAATATGAGAATTTAATGGAATAGCTCTCATTTTGGTGCAGGAATTGAGAGGATTATATTTGTAAAGTACTATATACTTTTATTTGCAGGGAGATGATACGATGGAATGGATATCAAGATTGAATGAGGCAGTTGATTATATTGAGCAAAATCTTGATAAAGAGATAAGCCATGATAAACTAGCACAGATAGCATGTTGTTCAACCTTTCATTTTATAAGGATGTTTTCATACATTGCTGATATTCCGCTTTCTGAATACATAAGGCGGAGAAGGCTGACAATGGCGGCTTTTGATTTACAGACCGGAAATGATAAGATTGTTGATATTGCTTTAAAATATGGGTATGATTCACCCACTGCTTTTAACAGGGCATTTCAGAATGTTCACGGGATTTCCCCGACGGCGGCTAAGAGACAGGGAGTTTCATTAAAGGCATATCCTCGCATCACCTTCAAAATAACAATTAAGGGAGATAGTGAAATGAATTACAAAATTGTAACAAAGGAAGCTTTTAAGATTGCCGGTGTAAAAGAGAATTTTAGTATGAAGGGTGATGAATGCTTTGCGAAAATTCCGTTTTTTTGGCAGGAGACAGTTCAGAGCGGAGTTATACCCTCTATTCTTGAACTGATCAATCGTGAACCATACGGTCTGTTAGGAGTGAGTGCCAATATAAATGATAATGAATTATCCTACTACATCGCGGCAGCCACAGATAAAGCAACACCTGAAGGAATGGAAGAATATATGGTACCGGAATGTACATGGGCTGTTTTTGAGTGTATAGGAGCAATGCCATATGCAATACAGGAGCTGCAAAAACGTATTATAACAGAATGGCTGCCCACATCAGGTTATGAGTATGCAAATGTTCCTGATATAGAGGTTTATTTTGAAGGAGATCAGCAAGCCCCCGATTATAAGTGTGAGGTATGGCTGCCGATAATCAAGAAGCAATAAATTGAAAAACAGAAAAATTCAATATTTAAACTCAATGGACATCATTGGGTTTAAATTTTTTTATGTAATTAATAAAATAGGTTTGTATTTTGGTCTTAAAATAATATAATATGTGTACAAACTAAAAAATTTACGAGGAAAGTATGAAAAACATTAAGAAATTATTGAGTAACATGGTTTATCTGATTGTGGGATGTGTAATTACTGCATTTGCCGTTAATTACATATTGAAGCCCAATGGATTGGTGACAAGCGGTATAACAGGTCTTGCAATTATTCTGGAGAAATATACGAGTATCAACTATTCATATATTTATTATTTTATGACATTTATAATTTTAATTATTACATATCTGATTATGGGGAAAAAGGAAATTGTAAAGATAATATTTCTTTCAATTCTGTATCCGACAGTCTTGCTGGTAATGCAGAATATTGAGTTTAAATTTGTGGAAAATGACTTGCTTCTTGCATCAATATACTTTTCGATTTTCTATGGTTTAGGCGTGGGTATGATACTCAGAAAGGGGTTTTCCTTCGGAGGAACCGATACTATAGCGAGAGTTTTAAACAAGAAGCTGTTTCCTTCAATAAATGTCAGCTATCTGATGCTGGCACTGGACGGTGTTATAATAATTATTTCGGCATTTGCATTCGGAAGAAATATAGCCCTTTATTCCGTAATAAGTCAGATGATAGTGACCAAGGTCTGCGATTACGCAATGTTTGGCTTTGGCACAACATTGTACAAGCTTGAAATAATCAGCTCAAAATATGAGGATATCAGCAGCTTTGTAATGCATGAACTGGGAAGAGGGGTTACAGTTTTCAGAATAAAGGGCGGTTACACAAACGATGAAAAGGTTCAGATAGAAACAGTTTGCTCTCCAAGCCAGTCAATAATGATACAGAGACGCATTAAGGAAATAGACCAGGATGCATTCGTAAAGGTAATGCCCATCATATCCGTCTGGGGAAGAGGAAACAGATTTATAGATATTAACATGGAAGAATCGTAGTATTTCAGCCGATGAATACTTGATACATATCTGGGAACAATATCCTTTGGAGGTGACAATATGATATCACGTAAATCGGTAATAACTTTCGGAATGGTGGCGATTCCTATTGCAATGTACACGGCCACTCAGGACAATGATATCCATTTTAATCAATTGCACAAGGAAGACAACAGCCGTATAAAATACAAAAAAACCTGCGGTCATTGCGGCAAGGAAATAACATCTGCAGATATAGTAAAGGGATATGAATATGATAAGGACAAATACGTCGTTATCACAGATGAAGAAATAGAAAAAATCAAGACGGAAAAAGAAAAATCCATTCAGATATTGCACTTCGCGCAATTAAATCAAATTTCACCGGTTTATTATGAAAAAACCTATCAGGCAGCACCCGAACCCGGGGGCGAAAAAGCCTTTGAGCTTTTGCGCTCCGCACTTATGGCAGAACAGAAAATAGCCATAGGTAAGACCGTCATGGGCACAAAGGATACTCTTATGGCCATAATTCCACGTCAGGAGGGTATACTTATTTCCACAATGTTCTATGCTGACGAAATCAAAGACATACAAAAGCCCTACACAAAGACTGAAGTGTCTGAGCAGGAATTAAATATGGCTAAGGTTCTGATTAATTCCATGGATACGCCCTTTGACCCTTCAAAGTACAAGGATGAATACCAGGTAAGGCTTAGGGAGCTCATTGAAGCAAAAATTTCAGGCAAAGAGGTGGTTGCTGCGGAAAATGACAATACCGGCAAGGTGATTGACCTTATGGATGCATTAAAGGCAAGTGTGGAAAAGGCTAAAAAGGATAAGGAATCCGCATAGTCCTATGGATAATAAGCTCAATAAATATAATCAGAAAAGAAACTTTGAAAAAACTTCGGAGCCGAAAGGAATGACGGAAAATCCCGGAGAGGGACTGAGGTTTGTGGTGCAGCTTCATCTTGCACGCAGCAGGCACTATGATTTTCGTCTCGAATGGAACGGCACTTTGTTAAGCTGGGCCGTACCCAAGGGACCCTCGTACAATACCCGTGACAGAAGACTGGCAATACACGTTGAGGACCACCCGCTGGAGTACAGAAATTTTGAAGGAACCATCCCAAAGGGTGAATATGGCGGCGGAGTTGTCATGATATGGGATGAAGGATATTGGGAGCCGATTGTTGATGTTGATGAAGGGCTCGGTGAAGGTATGCTCAAATTTGTCCTGAAGGGAAGACGTCTCAGGGGAAGGTGGGCATTAGTCAGATTAAAAGCAAAGGCCGGTGAGAAAAATGATAACTGGCTTTTTTTAAAGGAAAAAGACGAGTATGTACAGGATGAAGACGGGATGTCCGAATTTACCTTCAGCGTCAGGAGCGGCAGGACTGCGGCAGAAATAGAAGAGGGAAAGGAAGAAAAAATTATAAAAAACCCCTTTGCCGCTACGGATGTGCAGCTTGCTAAATTGGTAAGGACTGTTCCCGAGTGTGATGACTGGCTCTATGAACTGAAATATGACGGATACAGGATTGTGGTGTATGCGGAAGGAAACAGCGTGAGACTGATGACAAGAAACGGCAATGATTATTCAAGCCGGCTTTACGACATAAGCGCGGCCGTCGCTGACTGGACAGGCGGAAGGGCTGTGGTTCTGGACGGTGAAGTGGTAATCACGGATGCATCCGGCAGGACGGATTTTCAGGCTCTGCAGAATTACATGAAAAACCGCAACTCCTTAAAGCTCACATACATTGTGTTTGATTTACTGGCACTGGACGGTGTTGATTTAAGGCAGCAGCCGCTGATTAAAAGAAAGGAAATGCTTGAAAGCATAATGAAGGATGCTCCTCCAAAACTGCATTACAGCCGTTACGTTAAGGGGCACGGAAAGGAAAGTCTTAAGGCTGCCTGTGAAGCGGACATGGAAGGCATAATAGGCAAAAAAGAGGATTCTGTTTACAGCGGAACAAGAAACGGTGACTGGATAAAGCTTAAATGCAGCAAGAGACAGGAATTTGTAATCGGAGGATACACGCTTTCGGATAAAAGAACAAGGGGTGTAAGCTCTCTTCTGCTTGGTATCTATGAGGGAAATGACCTTATATATGCGGGACGTGCGGGCACGGGCATGGACGAAAATGAAATGACGATTCTTGAAAGTAAATTTGAAAATATAAAAAGATCAGAGCCGCCTTTTAAAGTTCCTCCCGATAAGAGGTCAAATGAAAAAATTATGTGGCTTGAGCCGGAATTGGCTGCCGAAATTAAATTTGCCGAATGGACTAAGGATAATCTGTTGAGACAGGCAAGCTACAAGGGTCTTAGAACAGACAAAGATACAAAAGAAATAAAAAGAGAAGAGGAAAAGGAGATGCTTCAACCGACTATCGAAAAACATAGTGAAGAAAAACAAGCCAAGATAAATTTAGATGTGCTTATAATAGAAGGAGTAAAGATTTCCAGCCCTGATAAAATAATTTTCAATGAGCCTAAAGTTACAAAGGAAGATGTCGTCAGGTATTATTCAAGGATTTCTCAGAGGATGCTGCCCTATGTGAGGCACAGAACTTTAAGCATAGTACGCTGTCCCAAGGGAGTATCCCAAAGCTGCTTTTACAAAAAGCATGCAGATGCATCAAGCGTGGGAACGGGCATGATAGAAGATTTTTTTTACATAGAGGGTATTTCGGGACTGATATATGAAGCACAAATGGGAACACTGGAATTTCACATCTGCGGAAGCACAGTGGAACAGCTTGACAGACCGGATATGATGGTGTTTGACCTTGATCCGGATGAAGGCATGGATTTATCTCAGGTACGACAGGGTGTGGAGGATATCAAAAATATTCTTGATGAGCTGTCGCTTAATTCATATCTGAAAACGAGCGGAGGCAAGGGATATCATGTGGTTGTGCCTTTAAAGCCGGATGCGGACTGGGAGAAATTCAGGGACTTTGCAAAACGTGTGGCAGAGGTCATGGAGCAGAAATGGCCCGACAGATACACAAGCAATATAAGAAAGGCTCAGCGAAAGGATAAAATATTTATAGACTGGATTCGTAATACGAAGGGTGCCACAAGCATTGCACCATATTCGCTGAGAGCGAGAGAGGGTGCCAGTGTGTCCATGCCCATATCATGGGATGAATTATACACTGTAGCTCCCGACGGCATAGATATGAAGGAAGCACTTTTGAGAATAGAGAGAGATGACCCCTGGAAAGATTTCTTCCAAAACAATCAGATGCTTAAATAAATGAAATTATTATCTTGAATGATTATGACATAAATTTGTTTTTATTGACACAATGGGATATAACAACTATAATTATATACAGACTATAGTCTGAGACTATAGTCTGTATATTTTTTTATGGAGGGATAACTTGAATAAAAAAACTATCCAGGGCAATGAAACGAAGAAAAGAATTGTAGATTGTGCGAGAAGGTTGTTTGTTGAGAAGGGATATAACAATGTAACGGTGGATGAAATCATAAATGAAGCAAATTCATCAAAGGGTGGATTTTATACTCATTTTAAAACAAAGGAAGATTTGATTTACAGTATGGTTCCCATGGTTGATGAAGCATATAGCAATTTTTCCAAGATGAATAAAAATTACGAAAATACTTTAGATAAGATTTCTGCGTTAATTGCTTTTGTTTTTTCTGCTATGGAAAATGAAATAGGACTGGAATTTATGTCTGTAATTTATTCATCTCAGATTAAAGATTTAAACACTGTCAGATTTCTCACCTCACCTGAAAGGGAATATAATAATCTTCTAAAATCATTAATTGATGAAGCAAAGGAAAATAAAGAAATATGCAGTGATTTGTCATCCGAAGAAGTTGCAATGATTCTTACCACCTGTATCAGAGGTGTAATATATGACTGGTGTCTGAGGAAAGGTTCGTTTCAGCTTGCTGATTATGGGATGAAGCTGATATCCATGATGTTGAATCAAATGAAATCAATAGACAAGCTTTCTGAAGGGGGGATGTTTGATGAAACACCATGTTAAAAAAATCAATAAAGCTATAAGTATTATACTGATATTATGTATCACTTTTAGCTCATTTTCTGTCTTTGCCTATACTAATATTGACGATTCGGATGATAATTTTCAGCTATCCGCTCATGACATGGCTCTGCAATCCTTGACAGAACAGCTTAACAATAAAGGTATAGGCGTATATTCAATTATGAGTGAGGATAACGTTGTTTCGCCTTCGGAAAATGATTTTAAAACAAGAGTATCTTATGAAATAAATGAACCAATAAGTATTCAGGATAAAGAAATAAAAGCAACAATTACATTTATGTTAAATTCTCCAAGTGCAAGAGCGATATCCTTTGATTGTAAAGTGTATCCGGGAAGTGCAATTTTGCATAATCACTATGAAGACATTGAAAATGGCAGTATCATATTTACAGCAGGACAAACGAAAAAAAGTATAGAAGTTACAATTAATGATTTTAACTATAATTATGATGAAGATAATCCAAAGGTTTCGGAAAAAGGAGGACTGTGGACAGGAGAAAGAGTATTTTATATAAACTGTAGCAATATCAGCAATGCTTTGTTTGAAAATGAGAAGGAAGTAATGACTCTTCCTGTCAGGATAGAGAATTCTCTTAATCTTAAACAGATATATGATAGGTCAGCAGATGTGTTTATGGCAGATATGTCAGAAATACAAAATGCTGAAAGCTTTCCGGATACTCCCGGCAAATATATAAATACAGGTTACACTATAAATATTTCATCATCATCAGCAATAACAGCGGATGTAAGAAAAATGATAGATACAGGTACATTTTCTCATTTGAATTTACCTACGGGATATTTTTTAAATGCAGGCGCAATAGGGGAAGTTGTTTTACAGATAGTAAGAAATCTCTCAAGTATTGTATTTAACAGGAGCACTAACATAGATACGGGAGACGGAGAAAATAAAATAGATTTTGATTTCGATGATGTTTCATTGGGTGTTTTAGGCATAGGAGGTAATCTTGAAGGAAATGCGGTTGTTAAATCCTTAGGATTTAGTATGAATTATTCAATTACAGACGGTCATGTATATACTTTATTCCATGATGAACATGGTAATTATGTTAAAA
>JAFACY010000157.1 GCA_023425285.1 Bacillota bacterium | reverse complement strand
TTGCTCATCGGTTAATTTATCCACATAGTATCTTATTGTGCTGTATAACATATATATTGTAGATGTCACAATTGCGACCAAACTAATTAATAAAAATACTTTATCCATAAAAAACCTCGATTTTTTGATTAGTTACATTTTTAGACGTAATTCTTTTTATTTTTGTTCCAATGTTAATATATTTTTTTAGGATATATAAGCAAATAACCCTGAACCCGTCACCCCGAGAGAAGAGATGGATCTCAGCATTTTAAAATATGAGATTCATCGGGCTGAAGCCCTCTGAATGTTTATTCATATCAATGACGTAGTCACTGAATATATATATTCGTATATACTTCCATATATACATAATATTTATAATAGTTAATGAAATTTATCTCTGATTATGATAAAATTTTATTGGAATTATTTAACGTACTCAAGGAGTTAAAAATGGATATAAAACAAATACGGGATATAACGGTTATCAGTATCGATGAAAGCAGATATTTAGGCATCGCCTGTGATTCGTGCGGAGGAATAGGTATGAAGGAGCATGATATTGTTAAGGCATCACCTCAGATAACTGCTTACCAGACAGGAAAGGTTGTGCTTGCAGAGCTGATGAGTCTCGGATTTAGGCCCATGATTATGGCTGACGGTCTCGCAGTTGAAATGGACAATACGGGCAGACAACTCATAGAGGGCTTTAATGAAGTATTATCAAAGCTAAAGACCACAAAAGTTCATCTGACCGGAAGCACCGAAGAAAATATACCGACTGTCCAGACATCTCTCGGCGTTACCTGCATCGGTATATGCGACAGGGATAAATTAAAATACAAAAAAACCGACAAGGGTGATGTATGCTTAATAATAGGAACGCCTCTTGTTGGAAATGAAGTCCTGAATAATCCGGACAAGATTCTGGATATTGATGATTTTGAAAAGCTATATCTTTGTGATCACATCAAGGAAATATTACCCGTCGGCTCAAGAGGAACAGAAGCAGAATTAAATGATTTATGTAATTATAACAATCTTTCAATCAAACTAAACAAAGATATAAACATAGATTTAAAAAAGTCCGGAGGACCTTCATGCTGCTCTTTGGTTACAATTGAGGAAAAGCATATAGGTATAATCAAAGATTTAGTTGACAAGCCTGTTGAATTTTTAGGAAAATTCCATTGAGCATATCAACCGATTTCTACCTCTTTTTATTGACATACTGCTACATGTACGCTATAATTAACTTAATAAAAGGAACTGCCGAATAAGCGGTCAGCTCCCGTATTCGATCAAAAAATCAACCGAATAGTTTGGGGACTATTAATGGCGGTTGATTTTTTTATACTCCGAATTCCCTCTTATGTATAAAACTATTTAAGCTTGTCTTTAGACAAGGCAATAATTGATACTATTAGCGCTCCAAATGTGAATATACACATCAAAGCATCATAAGTTACCAAATTACCACCTCCCTTTTCAGGGAGCTAACCACCTATCCGCTATGACAATTCCTTTGACATATTATACCATAATATGTCATTTTTTCAATATAATTTTAAAGTAACCTAAAACAAATAGATATCAGAGCATAAAAAAAGCGAATTCTTTGACAACTGCAAGGGATTCGCCTGGGTGCGTATGACTATTTATCCATACCATATTTCTTTTTAAATCTGTCAACTCTACCGCCTTTATCGACAAACTTCTGTTTGCCTGTAAAGAAAGGATGGCACTCTGAACAAATTTCAACTTTGATTTCATCTAAAACTGAACCTGTTTCAAAAGTATTTCCACATGCACATCTAACTGTAACAGTTTTATAATTTGGATGTATACCTTCTTTCATCCTTTTCACCTCTTTCTGTTCTCTATATTAATTAAATAATAATTAGCAAATTACCTTGAGTATTATAACACAGCTTAAAATATATTACAATATTTTTTTGTGTGTTTTAATAAACTAATAATTTCTGTCCGTTAAGTCATCTTTTACTTTTTCTATGTTGCTTAACTGTGCTGCTGCAGTCTTTATAAAGCCTTCATTTGTCTTGTTTTTCAGCAGACCATCAATCAATCTTTCTGTTACATCCGCAACAGAAAAGTTGCTGAGTGCCTTACGAAGCTGCCATATGGTCTGGAGCTCTTCGGGATTTAATAAAAGCTCTTCTCTTCTTGTTCCCGATTTATTTATATCGATAGCAGGGAATATTCTCTTTTCCGAAAGCTTTCTGTCAAGGTGTATTTCCATGTTTCCCGTACCCTTGAATTCTTCGAATATCATATCATCCATACGACTTCCCGTCTCTATAAGAGCACTTGCAAGTATGGTCAGACTGCCGCCGTGTTCTATATTACGCGCCGCGCCGAAAAATCTCTTTGGTCCATATAACGCTCCCGGATCAAGTCCGCCTGACAATGTTCTTCCGGTAGGAGTTATGGTAAGATTGTATGCTCTTGCAAGTCTGGTGATGCTGTCCAACAATATAACCACATCCTTGCCGTGCTCAACCAGACGCTTTGCTCTTTCCAGAACCATTTCGGCAACCTTGATATGATTTTTCGGAAGCTCATCAAACGTTGAATAAACGACATCTCCCTTTACGTTTCTCTTCATATCCGTAACTTCTTCGGGACGCTCATCTATTAATAGCATGATAATCTGTACATCCGGATAATTATCCGCTATGCTGTTGGCTATATTTTTAAGTATTGTAGTCTTACCGGCCTTAGGAGGAGCAACAATCATTCCTCTTTGTCCCTTTCCTATAGGTGCCACCAAATCGATCAATCTCATTGTTATATCTTTGAATGAGCTTTCCAGCCTCAGTCTCTGGTCCGGGTATATAGGAGTAAGTGAATCGAAGTCCTTCCTGTTACGTGCGGACTCAGGATTATCATCATTGACCTGTCTTACATAAAGCAACGCCTTGAATTTTTCACCTTGCTTTGGAGGTCTTGTGATACCTGTGATTTTGTCTCCCGTCTTCATGTGGAATCTTCTGATCTGAGACGGAGATATGTATACATCATCTTCACTCGTAAGATAATTGTTTGTTCTTAAAAATCCGTAGCCATCCGGGTGAGTTTCCAAAATTCCTTCTACCTTTAACGCTTCATCGCCGCTAAGCTCAATTTCTTCAACTATTTTATCAGGCAAATTCGAAGTGTTGACTTCTTTATTTATATCGGAATCGGATTCATTTTCAAATTCCACTAAATTTTTTGCTTTTTCGGAAAATTTAATGCTTTCTTTTGAATCTTCAACTGAAACATTTTTAGTTTCGTCTGCCATATCATTAAAATCACTCAATTTAATAAGCAATTCTTCCTTTTTATACTTATAAGCATCACGTATGCCCTTAGATTTAGCCAGTTCCTTAAGCTCGTTAAGTTTCATGCCGGCTAATTGGTTTTTATCCATAAAAACCTCCGTTTCTGTTTAAATTTTATCATTTATGGAATAAACAAGATAAGTGCTTGATAGGTGGTACAATAATATCATTTAATAATTAATAAGTCAAGGTGCAATAAATTTAATATTGTTAATATTTCAACATACGCTTGTATCCGTCAGGATATTGTTATATAATTAACATATAAAATTAATAAAGAGGTTGAAGATGGCTGATTTGAAAATCTGCGTGGGCAGCGCATGTCATTTAAAGGGCTCCAACGATGTTATTGAAATATTCAAATATTGTGTCCAGAACAGGAGCGTATCGGACAAGGTTGTAATAAAGGCCGCGTTTTGTCTGGGACACTGTACGGAAGCTGTTTCAGTGAGCTTCAATGATAAAATTTATTCAATCAACATAGAAAATGCAGAAGTCTTCTTTGACGATGTAGTTATGAAGACTGTAAGGAGCCAATATGAGAATTCTTGATTTTTATCCTGCTAATTGTAAAAATTGCTATAAATGTGTAAGAAACTGTTCTGTCAAGGCCATAAAGATGATAGATGACCAGGCACAGATTGTTGAGGAAAAGTGTATCGCCTGCGGTACATGTTTTTTGGTCTGTCCTCAAAACGCAAGAAACATCCACAGTGACCTGGACAATGTAACACAGGCACTGAAAAGAGGAAAGAAGATAGTCATTTCAATTGCGCCATCTTATTTAGGCGTTTATGAAGAGCCCTATAAATTAATATCCGTACTGAAATATTTAGGAGCCGCAGCAGTTGAAGAAACAGCAATAGGTGCTGCTAAGGTCACCGAGCTATACAAGGAATTTGTAAATGAAGCTGATAGCAAAAATGTAATAACTACCTGCTGTCCCACTGTAAATATGATGGTTCAGACATACTATCCGGATCTGATAAAGTATATGATCCCCATAGACTCTCCCATGATCGCTCACTGTAAAATGATCAGGAAGAAATACGGAAGAGATGCCTTTATAGTATTTCTCGGTCCATGCATATCCAAAAAATGCGAGGCCTACGGCTACCAGCTCTCGGGTATACTTGACGGCGTCATATCCTTTGAGGAGCTTGACAAGCTGTTGGAACTAAAAAACATAGATATATCTACCTTTGAAGAATCACATCCAGATGTGGAGGGTAATTATACAGGCAAAAAATATCCCTTGGACAGCGGTATCTTGTCAGGCATGAAGGATGTTATACAAGATAATGATCTTACTCCTCTTTCTATATCAGGCATTGATAATTTGCGAGGTGCTTTTGATGCAATATTGTCAGGGGATTTATCCGATGTATTTATCGAGGCAAACAGCTGCGAGAGAGGGTGTCTCGGAGGACCTGCCATACCTAAAAAAAGTAAGAACGTCTACGTCAGAAAAACCAAGGCAAAGACAAATGTACAGTCCTCCCGGAATAAGGAGCATACATGTTATCCTCATGATGAAACTATAAGCTATGTAAGGAATTTCAGAAATAAGCATTATGAATTTTCATCGTATTCGGAAGACGATATAAAAAATATACTGGAGATTACCGGAAAGCACGGAAAAGCAGATGAGCTTAACTGCGGAGCCTGCGGATATGAAACATGCAGGGAAAAGGCAGTTTCGGTTCTTGAGGGACTTTCACACCCTCAGATGTGCATGCCGTATATGCGCAGTGAAGCAGAAAAAATTTCAAATATTTACTTTGAATATTCTCCAAGCATCATTTTAATTGTTGATCTGGACTTAAATATACTGGACCTGAATCCTGCAGGAGAAAAGGCATTCAACATCAGTGTAAATAATATACGAAAAAAACCTCTGTCATCTATTATGCCCGTTAGTGACTTCAGAGCCGTGATTGAATCGGAATCAAATACGGTGGGCAGAAAGCTTCATCTTGAAAATTATGGTTTGACTGTATTCCAGCGTATTATTTATCTTCCTAAAAACAAAATTTTATTTGGTATACTCAATGACATATCCATGGAAGAAATGAAAAAGGAGCAGATTATTAATTTCAAGCTTAATACTCTGGAAACAGCGGACAAGGTTATTGAAAAGCAAATGAGAGTTGCCCAGGAAATAGCCGGTCTTTTGGGAGAAACCACGGCAGAAACCAAGGCCGCTTTATTAAAACTGAAAAAAGTAGTGTTAGAGGAAAATGAAAGTAATGGATAATTTTTTTGATATCAATTATAAAAGTATAAATAAGCACAACGAAGAGCTGTGCGGCGATAAGGTCGAATACATCTATGATGATGACGGATGCATCATTGTTATATCCGATGGCTTGGGAAGCGGCGTAAAGGCCAACATTCTTTCTACCATGACCACTAAAATCGCTGTAACTATGCTTAAAAACAACGCATCCATTGATGACACGATTGAAACAATTATCAATACTCTGCCTGAATGCAAGGTGAGAAAGCTTGCTTATTCAACCTTCACCATAATTAAAATCGACAAGGAAAACAATGCGTACATTGCAGAGTACGACAATCCTCCTTACTTTTATTATTCTCATAAAAGGATAATTCCTGTCGAGAAAAAAGAAAGGCTCATAGGTAATAAAAAAATATATGAGTCAAACATAAAGCTGGACATAGGAGATACAATTTGTGTTGTAAGCGACGGAGCCATACATGCCGGCATAGGCCAGCTTCTTAATTTAGGATGGTCGAGAGATGAGGTCAATGAATATCTGCTGGAACTGAATAATGTCAACAAATCTTCACAGCTCATCAACGGTAATTTCATAGGAGTCTGCAACAATTTATACAATAACGAACCGGGAGATGACACGACCATTTTAACTATCAAGGTTCGTAAGCCTGAAGTCATAGACGTCTTTATAGGTCCTCCCGCTGATAAATCCCTGGACAATCAGCTTGTCGATATAATGCTAAGCAGTGAAAACATGAAAATAATCTGCGGAGGAACAACCGCTTTAATTGCAGAAAGAGAGCTGAACAAAAGTCTTGAGGTTGATTTGGATTCCATGAGAGATGATGTACCGCCCATTGCATACATGGACGGTTTTGATCTTGTGACGGAAGGAGTGTTAACTTTGGGAAAGGCTCTGGAAAATATAAAAGAATTGAATAAATCAAGCTATGAAAGTGTAGTGAGAAACAACAGCTACGACGGAGCCACATTGCTCACATATATGCTGACGGACATAGGAACACATATTAATTTTTATATAGGCAGAGCCGTTAACCCTGCCCATCAGAATCCTAATTTCCCTATGGGCTACAATATCAAGCAAAATATAGTCGATAACCTGATAGATGAATTAAAAAAAGCGGGAAAACAGGTAAATGTATTATTTTTGTAAATAAGTGCGGGGACATTCCTTAAATGGATTGTCCCCGTAAAAATTATTCCACATATGCGTATTTTGGTTTTTTATCCAATGAGTGTGTGGTGTCAATAAAACGAATGGTTCCCGATTTTGAGCGTGTAACCATGGATGAGGTTCTTGCCCTGTTGTTTGCCATATATCTTACGCCCTTCAACAGCTCACCGTCGGACACTCCCGTAGCGGCAAAAATGATGTCATTACCTCTTGCCAGGTCCTCCATGGTGAGCACTCTGCTCCAGTCAGCATCACCTGCCATTTCCTTGCATCTTCTTTTTTCCTCGTCATTTTCAGGTCTCAGAATACCCTGGAACTCTCCTCCTAAGCACTTAAGCGCTGCTGCCGAAATAACACCCTCCGGAGCACCGCCCTTGCCTATAAACATATCGATTCCCGATTCACTGAAGCATGTAGCGATAGCCGCGGCAACATCACCGTCACCGAACAGCTTTATTCTTGCACCTATGCTCCTTGCCCTGTTGATTATGTCGCTGTGTCTTTCCCTGTCCTGAATCATAACCGTAACCTCGGTTATATCCTTGCATAATGCTTTGGCAACATTGTACAGATTTTTTTCGATGGGAGCAGTTATGTCGATACATCCTGCAGCCTTAGGACCTACAGCTATTTTATCCATATACATATCAGGAGCATGTAAAAGACATCCCTTAGGAGCAACCGCAACAACAGCCAACGCTCCCGGCAAGCCTTTTGCAACCAATTGCGTACCGTCTAAAGGATCCACAGCTATATCTATTTCAGGTGATCCGTCTTTCCATGTGCCTATTTTCTCGCCTATGTAAAGCATAGGAGCTTCATCCAGCTCTCCCTCACCTATTACTACAGTTCCCGCTACGTCAAGAACCTGAAACATGCTTCTCATGCCGTCAACAGCAGCCTGATCAGCTATTTCCTTATTTCCTCTGCCCATGTATTTTCCGCAGCCCAAAGCGGCTGCTTCCGTTACTCTCACTATATTAAGCGCTAATTCTCTATCCATTTTATCTCCCGTTCAATTTAATAATATAAAGCTTATATATTTCTACTATAAAGTTATACTATAAATGAGCCGTATTTACCACCCTATTTATAAATTTTTTTATATTTGGTATACGACTGAGTCAAAAGTACACACACATGCTACAATGGGTTTGCAATTACATGAAAAATATGACATAATTAAATATATATTAAGGAAGGAATGGTAATACTTATGAAAATGCTTATCGGAGGACAAAAAAGAGAATCTCTTGACGGCAAGGTTATAAACATATTTAATCCTGCAAACGGAGAGTTGATTGATACAGTTCCGGATTCATCATCAAATGATCTTGATCTGTTGCTTGAACATTCATTAAAGGGAAAAAAAATATGGGGTGGCACACCTCTCCATGAACGCTCAAAAATCCTGTTAAATTTTATTGATAAAGTCAGTCTGCACATTGACGAACTGGCAGAGCTTCTGTGCAAGGAAACCGGCAAAAACATTAAGGAAGCAAGACTCGAGGTTGGTCTCGTTCCCGTCATATTCAGACGCTTTCTTGAAGCTGCCAACCACATGTACGGCATAACCCTGCCCGACAGTCAACCAGGCGGAGAAAAGGACGTAATATTTACACGCAGAGAAGCATTGGGTACAATTCTTTGCATCATACCCTTTAATTTCCCCGCATCAACCTATGCATACAAGGTGGCTCCGGCACTTGCAACCGGAAACTCTATAATCGTTAAACCCCCTTCAGACAATCCACTCACACTCATAAGACTGACCGAGCTTTTAGTGGAATCCGGCGTACCCGGAGATGCCTTGCAGATTGCTACGGGAAGCGGTTCCGTTGTTGGCAAATACCTTGTGGCAAGTCCTCACATCGATGGAGTGAGCCTCACAGGCAGCACAGCGGTCGGTATAGAAACTGCAAAACAGGCTGCGGCAAATCTTCACCACGTTTTTCTTGAGCTTGGCGGCAACGATGCAATGATTGTTTACGAGGACGGAGATATAAGTCTTGCGGTACAGGAAGCAACGATGGCAAGGACCACAAACTGCGGTCAGATATGCATAGCAACAAAAAGATTTATCGTACAAAATTCAGTTAAGGACGAATTTATAAAACAACTTGTTGCAAAGCTCAACAGCCTGAAAATCGGTGATCCAATGGATTCATCCTGCGATATGGGCTGTCTCATCAACGAGGCTGCGGCAGTCAAGGTAAAGGAACAGGTTGACCACACGCTGAATCAGGGAGCAAAATGTGTATTGGGCGGAAATATAATAAACAAAGCATTTTTTGAACCAACGGTACTTGACAACGTGAGTGCGGACATGGATATTGCCCGGGACATGGAGGTTTTTGGTCCTGTATTCCCGGTTATTGGCTTTGATACTCTTGAGGAAGCTGTTGAAATACATAACGCTTCCGTCTACGGTCTGAACGGAGGCATAATCACCAAAGATACAAGCAAGGCCATGAAGACTGCGTACCAGCTCGAATGCGGCACAGTTGTTCTGAACGGAAACGGCAGATACAGACACCCCGATATCGCCTTCGGAGGCTACAAGATGAGCGGAATCGGCAGAGAGGGTGTAAGTTCAACACTGGAGGAACTTACACAGGTAAAAACAATTGTTATGAAGGGAATATTAGCTTGATTGTAATTGACTATATCCGCCAGATATTGTAAAATGATATCAGGGCAAAAAATGATTAAATAGGAGGTTACTATGGAAAAATTAATAATTACCGCTTGTCTTACAGGCGCAGAGGTAACAAGAGAACAACAGCCGAATCTTCCGCTTACACCGGATGAAATTGCAGAAGAAGCATATCAATGCTATCTGGCAGGCTGCTCAATGGTACATGTACATGCAAGAGACAAGGACGGAAACCCTACTCAGGATTATGAGGTTTACAAGGAAATCAAAGAAAAAATCGAAGCAAAATGCAACATCATATTCCAGCCATCCACAGGCGGAGCTACATGGCACACGCCTCAGCAAAGGATGCAGCCCATCGAATTAAGCCCTGAAATGGCTACATTAAGCATGGGTACCTGCAACTTTGGCGATGATGTATTCATGAATACTGAAGAAAACATCAAAATATTTGCAAAACGCATGAATGAACTTGGAGTTAAGCCTGAATTGGAATGCTTTGAAAAGGGTATGATAGACACAGCCATTAAAATGGCTAAAAAAGGAATACTGAACACACCTATGCATTTTGACTTTGTGCTTGGAGTACCGGGTGCAATGGGCGGAGAATTGAGAGATTTACTTTACATGGTTGAATCAATTCCTGCCGGCTCAACATGGACTGTAGCAGGTGTAGGAAGATATCAGCTTCCGTTGAACATGGCAGCTATAATGTTAGGCGGTCACGCAAGAACAGGCTTTGAGGACAATGTTAACTATTCTAAAGGTGTATTGGCAAAATCAAATGCACAATTAGTCGAAAGATTGGCACGTCTCTCAAGAGAATTCGGTCGTGAAGTAGCAACTCCCGACGAAGCAAGAGAAATTTTAGGACTGAAGAAATAATTTAAATAATTTTAAAGTCAGATGTGCTCCCTTCAAGATAGATAGTTAGAAATTATCTATCTTGAAGGGAGCACATCAATGTAAGTCAATAGTACTATGAACTACTTAAACTTTGGCAAAACCTTTTTCTATATCTTCAATTATATCCTCTAAATCTTCTATTCCAACAGATAATCTAACAAGTCCATCCGTTATTCCACTTTTGAGTCTTTCTTCTTTTGGAACAGCAGCATGAGTCATTGAAGCCGGATGCTGTATGAGTGAATCTACGCCTCCAAGGCTTACTGCAAGTGATATTATTTTTAAGTTATTCAATAATTTTTCTCCTGCTTCAAATCCACCTTTTAACTCAAATGCAATCATCCCGCCAAAATTGTCCATTTGCTTTTTGGCAAGTTCATGCTGAGGAAAGGATTCAAGTCCTGGATAATACACAACTGCCACTTTAGGATTAGCTTCCAAATATTTTGCAACAGCCATAGCATTAGAACAATGTCTATCCATTCTTAATCCTAATGTCTTCAATCCTCTTGAAACTAACCATGCATCAAATGGTGAGCCTGTACCGCCTAAATTCACTAAATATGGATTATTGATTTTATTGATATATTCTTTTTTCCCAGTGATAACTCCTCCTACTACATCTCCGTGCCCATTTATATATTTTGTAACACTATAAACTGCAACATCTGCACCAAGTGTCATAGGTCTTTGAAGATATGGTGTTAAAAATGTATTGTCTACTATAAGCACCGCTCCATTCTCATGAGTTATTTCTGCTACCTTTTTTATATCAATCAATTCAAGTGTGGGATTAGCCGGTGTCTCTATATATACAACCTTTGTATTGGCTTTAAATGCTTTACTAAACAATTCATAATCATTTATTTTAACATAATCTGCTTCAATTCCATATGATGTTATCACTTTATCAATAACCCCAACAGTACCTCCATAAATACAGTCTGAAGATATTAAATGATCTCCGGATTTCATAAGTCCTAAAAGCGCTGTAGATACAGCCGACATGCCTGTGCTTGTATAAAGTCCCAGATCTGTTTCATCCAAAGCTGCCATTCTTCTGGCAATCTCATGAGTATTCGGATTCCCTAATCTTGTGTATTTATATCCATCGTCTCTACCAGCAAACCTATCTCCTCCTTGTGCGCAATCATCAAATATAAATGTAGAAGTTTGATATATTGGTGTAATATGTGCACCAAATTGTTTGTCATGAACTTCTCCAAAGTGTATTGTCTTTGTATTAAATTTCATATTTCTGCTCCTTGTAAATTTTCAACAGCTGTTTTTAACCTATGCATTCCTTCTATAAGCATTGATCTCGGGCATGCTATATTAATTCTCATGAATCCGTTGCCCGCTTCTCCGAACCATCGTCCACTATCTAATGCTATCTTTGCTTTGTTGAAGAATAGATCATCAATGCCATCATCATCTAATCCTAATCCTCTGCAATCCAGCCACATAAGATAGGTAGCCTCCATTTTATAGGGAATGATTCCTTTTATATTCTCACATATAAAATCATAAACATAATTCATATTTTCTTCAAGAAAATCAACCAAATTATCTACGTACCCTGCACCTTGTTCATAAACAACTTGTGTAACTTCTCTGCTAAATATATTGGAACGGTTTAGATCCAACAATCCCAATTCTTTTCTGTATTCATCCATTCGCTCCCTATCCCAAATAATACAATATGCTGAGTGTAGGCCTGCTATGTTAAATGTCTTGCTAGGTGCTGTACAGACAATAGAATTATCTTTATATTTTTTTTCTAAATTAGCTACAGAGATATGTTTGTTGCCTTTAAAAACCAAATCAAAATGTATTTCATCAGAAACCAGTAACACATTATTTGCAAGACATATATCAGAGATCTTAATGAGTTCTTCTTTAGTCCAAATTCTTCCCACCGGATTATGTGGACTGCATAAAATCATCATTGTGCAATCTGGATCTTCCGCCTTTTCTTCGAGATCCTCAAAATCCATCATATACTTGCCATGGTCGAATTTTAACGTATTATCACTTATAACCCTGTTATTGCCTTCTATGATATTTTTGAACGGATAGTAAACCGGAGATTGCATGATTATTTTATCCATGGGTTTAGTAAATTTACGAATCATTATATTAAGTAAAAACACCACTCCCGGTCCGTATTCAATGTCATCTCTTGATATTTCTATATCATGCCTGATTTTTAGCCAACTTATGATTGCATTGTAGAACTCCGGCATTCTTTTTGTATAACCAAACACGCCATGTTGTGCTCTTTTCACTAAAGCTTCTATCATAAAGTCAGGACATTTCAAATCCATGTCTGCTACCCAAAATGGCAAAAGATCTTTATGTCCAAATTTGAGATCCATTTCTTCGTATTTCACCGAACATGTGTTGCTTCTATCAATTGTCAAATCTAAATTATACATACTACCTCCTCTTAATTGGTGACATTCCTCCTATCCTACAAAGACTTGCCCTGTGAAAAAGAGGTGTCACCCTTCCTTAAACATACTAAATAGTAACCTTTACGTCTATATTTTGTTCATCATATATTTTATCAACCCAGTTTTTGCCTTCAACTCTTTTAGTAACCATCATTGCTGCTACTGCATCACCAGTTGCATTAATCATTGTAGCTATAGCATCAGTCAACAAACCAATAGTAACTATTATAGGTATTACTTCTGTATTAAATCCATAGAACCCTACGATAATTAAGGACCCCATCATTCCACCACCAGGAATTCCACTCATTACTACTCCGCTCATTACCGATAATGCAATTGCAGTAGCCCATACTCCTAATCCCGAAAATTGCATATTGAAAATTCCAAATAAAAAAGCAATTTTCATCAGTGTGGTCAGTGCTGTACCATCCATATGTATTGTTGCCCCCAATGGCAATACAATATCTGCTATATCATCAGGTACTCCCATTTTTTTAGTTCCTGCTAAATTTGTAGGTAATGTGGCGATAGAACTTTGCGTCGCTAATGATGTTATAACAGCTGGAAAAATATATTTGTAAAATAGTTTAACACCTTTAACCCCGCCTGCATAATAAGCATATGCAGTAAATGCTAATAAGAAATAGAATATGCAGATAGGGAAGAACATTACCACTGCTTTAGTATATGCTCCTAAGAGTTCCGATCCATAGGTTCCAATCAAGGATGCAAAATATGCACCCAATCCAACCGGAGCATAAAGCATAATAATATTTATCATTTTCATTAATGCATCAGAGCAAATATCAAGTACATCAACCACAGGATTATTAATTAGCTCTCTTTTCTTGCTTACATAGCTAATACAATAGCCAAATGTCATTGCAAAAATTATAAGCGGTAACATTGCATTTCTTGATAATATCAAGTTAAAGTCGCTTACAGAAAGTGCCTTTACTACTTGATCCAACATGTTCATTTGTGATGATTCTTCATAAACACCCATATCAATACTTACTCCTTCAGCAGGAGGAATAACCGTCACTACAGCAATAATAAATATAGAAGCTATAACTCCTGTTATAAAGAATATTGCGATAGTGTTACTAAGTATCTTGCCAAGTCGTTTCATGTTTGACATTTTTGCTATGGAACTTGATAGGCTAAAAAACACAAGCGGCACCACAGCTGTAAACATAAAATTTAAAAATATTTGACCAAATGGCTCCAGCACTTTTGCTTTTTCACCATATACCAAACCTATAATACAACCGATTGTAATACCAATAATCAGAAATATCATTGATTTATAAGATTTTAATACAGATTTTGCGGTAATTTTAGACATAAGACCTCCTAATAATATTATATTTTTTCCTAACTGAATTTCACTAACTTTCCTCCTCATATACATAATAGCAAATTATGTGCCAACTATTTATTATAATATAGTGAACTAAGACACAGTAATCATAAGGACTTTTTAATATTTATATTTTTTAACATCTCCGCAGAAAAAGGGTTATATGGCGGCAATATCACCATATAACCCTTTTTATTCAAACTCACTTATATCGTGCTTTCAAATAACTCTATACCTTTTTTAGTTATTGTACTACCACCACGTCCGGCAGCTACGTTAATATATCCACAACTACTTAAATTCGTTAAAATTCTTCTTACATCATATTCGCTTAAAAATATGTTGTTTTCAAAGGCTTTCTTGGATATGCTTTTTCTTCCAAGCTTCATTCTATTTTTAAATGCATTGTAATACTGATTCAAGACAAAGCTTTCATTACTTGTTAAATTTGATAAAGCGATAACATTTTCTTTGTTTACAGTTCCTTTTATAAAAGTCTTCATATGATATGGTAAATGATCCAAGGTAATAATTCTGACTCCAATATTATCAAAATATTCCACGCAGTTTCGAAGTTCCCTGATGTTGCCCGGCCAAATATAATTTCTCATAAAGTTTATTACCTCTGTAGATAATTCAAATCTACAGCCATTCATTTCCTTAAAATAATTAAACAATACACTAATGTCTTCAACCCTTTCTCCAAGAGATGGTATGTTAATAGGCAAGACATTCAATCTGAAATATAAATCTTTTCTAAAAAGGCCCTTTTCCACCTGTTCATATAAGTTCCTGTTTGTAGCTGCAATTATTCGCACATTGACTTTTATTATCATACTTCCGCCCACACGCATAACCTCTTTCTCCTGTATTACTCTTAGCAATCTAACTTGTAAATCTATTGGCATTTCACCAATTTCATCAAGAAAAAGAGTACCATTATTTGCAAGTTCAAAAATACCTATTTTACCGCCCTTTAAAGCTCCTGAAAAAGCTCCACTTTCATATCCGAAAAGTTCACTTTCCAATAAACTAGGAGATAGTGCAGCACAATTAATGGCTACAAACTGTTTATCTTTTATAAACGAAGCATTATGAATGGCCTGAGCAACCAGTTCTTTGCCCGTTCCGCTTTCTCCCGTAATTAAAACCCCCGATTTAGATTTTCCCATGCGAATGACTAATTTTCTAACCTCTTCAATTTCTTTACTTTTACCAATTATATTTGTAACATCATATTTAGCTATGTGTCCTTTATTTGCCAGTTGTAGCCTCAACATATTTTGTGCATTTTCCTGGGATTCAAAGCTTTCTATAATAACATACGCACCATTATCTAATCCATCTTTTTCATTTAAACCAGAAACAGGAAATATGGACATTGTAATATTGTTTTCATTAATTTTAACTAACTTGTTAATGATTTGTTTTTTTGTCTTTAAAAACTGTTCAAACTCAATCTCAGGTAATACTTCTGTAATATGTTTACCAATGTATGCAGTGCTTTTACCAATAAGTTTTCTGGCATTTTCATTGAAGCTTTCAATAACAGCATCCTCGCTCACTCCAATTACGCCCTTATTCATAATAGATAACAAGGTGTTGAACTGATTTTTTAGTGTTTTTGATTTACTAATCAAAAATTCAAACCCTTCATCTGACGAAACAAGTTCATCAAAATAATCAAGTATCCTTCTGTCTGTAAGTACATTTTCCATTTGAAGTTTTATGGCAATATCAACCAAAGTATTCTTATCTATAGCTCTATGTCCCAAATCTATCACCGTTTCTACTCCATCCGGAACATATCTCTTTTCACCGGTTGTAATAGCTGTCTTTAAATCAGGTGCTGCCTTCATATTCGGAAATACAGGTACCAGTTCATAATCATCAAAACCTAGTTGATACAGTAGGGCTATTGTCTCAATACACATTTCAAAACTCAGGTTTACCAACATCACTTTATTACCGATAACGTTATCCTTTAGCATATTATAACCTCTTTTTGAAAGGGTTAGTTTTGCTATTACAACGGGAATATTCTTATCTATATCTTTTCTAATAACTTCATACTGGGAATAAGTGCTTATGAGTAAAACATCAATATTACTAATATCTTTTACATTATTTATATCAAAAGAATAATTGAATACCTCTATATCATCATTAAAAACCTTAAGTAATTGTCTTTTGTATTCACTACCAACATCTTTACTCGAAGTAACAATACCAAGCCTTTTTTTCATAATTATATTCAATCCTTTCGTTACACTCAAGGCACAAAACGCAATGAACATTACCTTCTTGGTTTTAATATTTGTATATAACCAAGAAGGAGTAGTTCAGATTTCATAAAAATTCTTTAACTATTGTTTAAGACTTGCTTTCCAATGTTATCAATGGCTTAAATTGCTAATTTAGTTCCATCGCCAGCTCCACAAGCTTAACTATCAGATCCTTGTATTCTATTCCAATCTTTTTCAGCATGGATGGGTATCTGCTCAGATCTGTCAGACCCGGTATGGTGTTAATTTCATTCAATATTATTTTGTTGTCTGTGGTTACAAACATATCAACTCTTGACAAGCCCTTGCAGCCGAGAGCTCTGTAGGTTTTTTCCGCTGTTCTTTTGGCTTCTGCCTTTAATTCATCACTGATACGTGCAGGACAATGTATTTTAGAATTATGCTGACTGTATTTTTCAACATAGTCGAAAAAGTCGTTTTTAGTATCTATTTCATCCACTTCACCGATTATCAGATCTTCATTTCCAACAACCGCACAGCCTATTTCAAAGCCGTCTATGCCCTTTTCGATAACAACCTTATTGTCAAACTGGAATGCTTCCATTATTCCTCTTTCAAACTCATCATAGTTTCTGATTTTGCTTATTCCTATGGAAGAGCCGTTGTTTGCAGGCTTGATAAATATAGGAGTAGAAAACTTCTCGTAAACCTCATCGTATAGATTTTTAATATTTAATTTGCTGCTGTTTGTTGCTGCAACATATGGAGCCGTCTTTATACCTGCGGCCTCACAAATAATATGTGTAAAATCCTTATCCATGCAGACTGCCGACGAAGTCATGTCACATCCCACAAAGGGTATGCCCGTCATCTGGCAAAGACCCTGTATAGTTCCGTCCTCCCCATTTCTGCCGTGAAGCACCGGAAATATACAATCAATTTCTATTTTTTCAAATGTATTATCATTTTCATTAAGCTTTATAAAACCCTTGAAGTCATCACCCATATTCAACAGCACAGGACTCAGCTTTTCCTTATGCCAGGTATCAGCATTTATCTTATCCGTGCTGCCCTCATACAATAACCATTTTCCTTCCTGGGTAATACCGATGAGTATAACGTCGAACAGCTCCTCAGGAACATTATTGATTATTGCCGCGGATGAATGCAGTGAAACAGAATACTCGTCGGATTTGCCTCCGAACAATATTGCCAATTTAGTTTTCATTCTTTTCCTCCAAATCTTTCAGTGTGTTTGCTATATATTCGAGCTTTAAGAACCTGGACCCCTTAATCATTATGGAGCAGTCTTCATTCATATATTTCTTTAAATATTCTGTTGCCTCTTCCTTAGTATCAAACTCCACAATATTTTTTATACCTGTATTTTCTCTTGCGCCCTTTGCCATGAATTTGGCTTCTTCGCCTATGGTCACCAGTTCATCTATGTTAAATGAACTCAGATCCTTACCCACATTGTAATGCATGTCATGGCTCATTTCTCTGTAGCCCAGCATATCTCCCAGCACAACGATGCGCTTGCCTGCCTTAAGCATTTCAAAAATATTCAAGGCAGCATTTATGCTTGCAGGGTTGGATTTATAGCAGTCATTGAGAATTGTACAGTTTTTTATTTTGATTATTTCATTTCTGAGACCCGTCTTTTCTATCTTCTCAAGACCCTGGCTGATTTCTTCGGGACTCATACCAAGTGCCTTTGCTGCAAGTATGCCTGCCATTGTATTTAAGGCCTGATGCTTGCCGAGTATATCAACGTGTAGCTCGTCAAAATTTTCATCACTCACTCTCAACGTTATGCCGTCCAGGTCCTCATGGAATTCCTTCAGATACAATATATTGGTATCCTTCAATCCGAAGGTTGCCTTTTTTATGCTTTTTTTCATAGATGCCTTATTGACAGTTTCCTCTATCAATGGATCATCTCCGAAATATATAAACAGTCCGTCTTCCTTGATACCCTTTACAATATCAACCTTTTCCTTTGCTATTTCCTCTATGGACTTAAAATTGTCTATGTGCACAAGACCAACACTGGTTATAATCCCTATATCCGGCTGAACTAAGTTTGTCAGGAATTCAATCTCTCCGCTCTTTTCCATACCCATTTCTATCACCGCAGCTTCACAGTCTTCATCTAAACTGAGCAGTGTATAGGGTACACCTATTTCCGTATTATAATTTCCCATAGTTTTCTGAGTTTTAAACTTTTGGGACAATATGCTTGCCGTTATATCCTTAGTGGATGTCTTGCCATTACTGCCTGTAACACCGACTATTTTAGCCTTTAAGGTATTTCTGTAAAATAAGGATAAATCCTGCAACGCTTTTACCGTATCATCAACCAAAATAACAGCAACGTCAGTGGGAGGATTTTGCTCATCCTTGTTCCAGAGTGTTGCTATAGCTCCACCCTTTACCGCATCATTCACATAACTGTGACCGTTTGTCGTCGCTCCCTTTATGGGAACAAACAAATTATTTTCAGAAACCTTCCTTGAGTCTATGCTTACACCCTTTATGTACTTATCAACATCAACAAAATCCATGTACCCTGCACTTAAAATATCCGCCACTTCTTTTATCGTTATTTTCATACTACACCTTCTTTTGAAAAAAGTTATTAACTCATTATATTGCAATTTATGTTCATTATCAACCACCAATTTGCTTGTCACAAATATGTACGTTCTCTGTCATTCCGAACGTTAGTGAGGAATCTCAGATTTCAAATATCATAGTGTTACTAAAAGCTTTAAAAAAATTTAAAAATGTGTAACGATTTTGATATATAAAGGGTTTATATATTAGTGTCTTTAAGAATACTCTATAATATATTTATTTGTTCCTCTCGTCTCGAACCACTTAAAATGTTGAAAAATGTTGCCTCTTGATGTAAAATTAATTAACAAAATTAAGGGGGCGGGGACATGGGAAGGGATAAGAAGGCTTTCATATATGATGAGCGAGCAAAGCAATTTATATTAGAGATATACGATAAGTACAGAAAAGGAATGATACGATTTGCATATTCATTATTGGACGATTGGCAAGACGCAGAGGACGCTGTTGAAGAATCATTTATTAATATTGCACGCAACTGCGAAAAAATAATAGATTCAAAGGATTGTGAAATAAAAAAATATATAGTTCGTACAGTTACAAATACATCATATAAAATAATTGATAAAAAAAGCAGAAGCATTTTAAGTGATATTGATACAATTGAAAAACATTTACAATTAGTTGACAGCGCAGAAGAAATTGCTTTATCCGAAATTTCGCATGACGAACTCAAGTACTCTATTGATAACTTAAGTCCAAGATTCAGACTTATATTAAATATGAAATTTATCGGCTACAGCAACAAGGAAATTGCAGAAGAGCTTGATGTAAATGCAGACACTATACGTGTTATGCTTTTTAGGATCAGAGCAGTTCTTAAAAAATCAAAGAAGGAGGGAAATCTTAATGAAGAAGGATACAAATAGTATTGATAAAACTTTAGGAAAAGAAGATGATCAACATTTGCATAAAGTTCTAGAAGATAAATTCAATGAAGATATGGCGATGTTCGACACTTTTATGAAAGATGAAGAAGAGATTCCCGGACTTTCCGATTTTGATAGACGAATGCATAATACTATTAATGAAATGTACAGAGATGGAAAAAGGTATCGAAGGAATAGAATGATTTTTAAAACTATTGCCGCATCTGTTACTATAATATTGTTGTCATTCATATTTTATCCTCCAATGTTTGGAAAGGTTAATGCTTTCTTTTTTAGAATGATGAATCTTACATCAATAGATAAGGGTGAATATACCGAATTCAGGATGAAGCCACGTGAAAATCAACAAATA
Organism: Bacillota bacterium; assembly: GCA_023425285.1. Lineage (GTDB taxonomy): Bacteria > Bacillota > Clostridia > Tissierellales > Sedimentibacteraceae > Sedimentibacter. The sequence continues at coordinate 618 of JAFACY010000157.1, read as the reverse complement.
GAAGAATTTGACGGGTACTACTATCCGAGATATATACCTGATAGCTATGAAATAATAGTTAAAAATAATATGGAGGTTATGGGAACTATGCTATATTCAGATAAATTAAATGAAACAATTATTACGTATGAATTTAGTTCCTTAGATAGCCCTCAACAATTAGATACAGAAAATTGCATTAAGAATGAAATCCTTATAAACAATGAGCTTGGATTCTTATATGTAAATAAAGATAAAATATACAACATGATTATTTTCCAAAACGACGAGTATAAATTTGCAGTCTTCGGTAATGTGGATGTTGAAGTATTAAAAGAAATTGCCAAAAGTATAAAGAAATAATTTATTAAGAATCCTTAACAAATTATTTTCGAAAAACATGTAACGATTTGGACAATCAGATGGTTTATATAGTAGATAACTTTTTAAGGAGGATACTATGAGAAAACTATCTGTACTGTCCATATTTTTTATAATTTTTTTATTGTTTACCATAACTCTAAATTCAGTCGAAGGACATGAAATTTCACCGAATTTCATAGCTTTAAAGAGTCATATTAATAACCTAAAGATTGAAAATAACACGGCAACTTGCACCGGTTCTGCAACATGTTTAAA
>JAFACY010000111.1 GCA_023425285.1 Bacillota bacterium | reverse complement strand
ACCGATTGAAGGCATATTGTATTTTGCAAACCATTGATCTGTATAATAATAGTGCAGATACGGAACACGTCTTTTTTCAAGCCCCTTGCAGCCGTACTTTCCTATATCGTGACCTGCGGCAGCACCTGAAACCAAGCCTAAGTTTACTTGTATTCCCACCTTTTTCATTTGTCTCGCAACATGCATTGCAACGTGATGAACTGCGGCAACATGCTTTAATGTATTAAAGCCGTTAACCTCTTCATCAAGCATCATGAGCTCATATATGTAATTTGTATCGAAATGATTTAAAAAATTAAGATATTCCTCAGGATTTTCAAGCTCGCTGATTTCATCCGGGTTCAAGAAATTGAAGTCTAAAAACTTATCATAAACGCCGCTGTTCCCTGCATGACGCAATATTGTCCTTAAAATCTCCAGATATATGAGAACTCCGCTTTCGTATTTGGGATAAAGCTTTATGGTTACAGCTTCGGGGAATGATTTATGCAACGTGTATTGAAAAATATATGTGAGCCAATCACAGGAGAAATCCGGATAGATGCTGCTTAAAACATCAGAACTCAGATCCAGCACATCCTTGCATGATAAATTGTTTTTATTTATTAATATAAGTAAGTTATTTACGAATTTCTTGTTTATAATATTAGCTTGTATCTTTTCTTCAGTGACATTGATTTTTTTTAAAAAATCTTTTTTTGTAAGCTGCTGTAATATTTCCTTATGTAGTTCATTCAACATAAATCTGCTCATATTCTACCTCAAATTATATAATTTTGATGCATACATTATATCATACACGCAATTTTCCTGCAAATACTTTCATTTTTGATATCCTTCTTGAAAATAAGATGTTATTGTATTATCATTATACATAATAAAAATTTTGGGAGGTAGAGATGTATTTATTAACGTATATTTATAACAACAAAGAGTACATAGGATTTTTAGATGAAGAAAAGAATGGTATAATACCTGCTTCAAAGGTTTTTACCGAACTTAACATTGATGAACCGAAGGATATGCTGAGCCTTATTGATATTTTTGAAAATATTGGTGATGATGAAATTAGAAAAATATTATCTTTCTGCAAAGCAGAAGTATCACTTGATCAGGTGAAAATATCTGCTCCCATACCATATCCGCGAAGAAACGTATTTTGCTTAGGAAAAAATTATCTGGACCACGTTCACGAGGTTAAGAGCTTGAAAAATGTCAATGCCGATGTGCCTCAAAAACCGATTTATTTCAGCAAGGTTGCATACCCTGCCATAGGACACGAGGATTATATTGATTCCCATTCTGCCACAGTAAAGGATCTGGACTATGAGGTTGAACTGGCTGTAATTATCGGAAAGAAATGCAAGAACGTACCAAAGGAAGAAGCGGAAGATGTAATTTTCGGATACACCATATGCAACGACATATCCGCAAGAGACTTGCAGCAGGAGCATGTTCAGTGGCACAAGGGCAAGTCCGTTGATACCTTCACACCCATGGGCCCATATATAGCTCACAAATCAGAAATTGCATTTCCTCCATGCCTGGAAATCAAAAGCTACGTTAACTGCGAGCTGAGACAAAACTCAACCACCGACCAATTGATTTTTGACATACCCACAATCATCAGTGATCTTTCCTCATGTATAACGCTGTATCCGGGAGATATAATAATAACGGGAACTCCCGCAGGTGTGGGTGCAGGTTTTAATCCGCCTAATTATCTTAAGCCCGGAGATGTGGTGAAATGCTATGTGGAAAATATAGGCATACTGTCTAATACCGTTAAATAGTTAAAATATATTTTGTATTATCAGGCGTTCATTTTCTTTAATACCATTAAATAAAATACTCATGTGCTCAAGCTCCGCTTGGGCATGTGATTTTTCTCTGTGCCTTATGTATACATTCGCCTTTTTTATTGATGCTTCTATAATATCCAGATCTTTTTGATCTATAAAATAAATCCATATATTTTTAATTTCATCCCACTTTTTGATGTAAAGAAGTATTTCCTCATCCGCCCTTTCCCATTGTTCATTTTCTATAGCTGTCAGCAAATCATTTATACTTTCAGTATAAAATTCCGTCACCGGCTCTATTGAGGTTAAATTATACCATGTCCATATCCCAATCATCAGCATCAAAAATATTAAAGAAATAATCAGCATCCTCATAATCTACCTCACATAAAATTTAAAATTACCGTCTTCATCCACAAAGCTGTACAATATATCCTTTGGATTTACTTTTTTCTTTTTAATATTCTTTTCAAAATCCGAATAAGAAATATTGTGTTTTTTAAAATTATTGTATAATATCTGACCATCAAGTATAACGGGAATCGGAAGCCTTTTACACTTTGTACCCGGCTGCTCATCCGGAGCTATAACACTCATTTCTCCGTTAGTTTCCATAATCAGATAATCTATGCTATCTATGTTGCAATATCCTTTTAAACGCATTTGTCCCAGCACATCATTGACATTTATTCTGAGCTTTTTCATTTCCTTGACGTTGAATCTGCCATGATCGAAAATAATTGACGGTACCCCCGATATTATCTTTCTGGCATTGTTGTTTTTTAAACTAATATATGATATCAGACATTGCAAAAACATAATCGTTGCTATGGCAATAAAGCCGTGAAACAGCGGCTCACCTAAATCTCCTAACGGAATTATGGCGAGCTCTGCAAGCATCAATGATACA
>JAFACY010000281.1 GCA_023425285.1 Bacillota bacterium | reverse complement strand
GGTATCAAACCCCATATCAAGGCAGGTATTTTATCAGGCTCAAAAACTAGCTCTTGCTACCAGAAGGAGGCTGTCGGGACTCAAAAATGAAAATATGCGTCTGCAAAATAAAATAGACGAAATAAGGTTAGTCACAAGAGCCAAGTGCGTTCTCATAGAATATCTCAACATGACCGAAAATCAGGCTCACAAATATATCGAAAAGCAGGCAATGGATCTTAGGACCTCAAGAAAGGAAATTGCCCAGAGCATCCTCAAAGCCTATGAAACATAAAGCTTCTGAACACCATGTGTTATCAGAAGCTTTATGTTTGTATCAATCCGAATATCTGTCATACCAATGATTCTCAAGATATATTTCATACAGGATTTCCCTGATGTTTTCATTATCAATTTGCTTTACCGTTTCATCATAAAGGGACTGACCCTTTTCGTAGGGTACACCATAAATCAGCTTTAACAGAAAATCATTAAAGGACTTCACATCCCTGGATGCCGGAGGATTTTCAGCCAGTGACCTGACGGCATTCACAACCTTATCGGAAACCAATCTGGACCGATAATAGCTCTTTGACTGCAGATTTTCTGCCGCCTTGTCATAATCGCCGAAATACATGTTAAGATAAACCAAGGTGTCAATAATAGTGTCTGATTTTTCAAGCACCTCTCTTGCAGCTTCATAGTCTCCAAGAACAATATAGTACCGGCTTAAAAAATAATATTTATTTTCCCAGATATCATCCTCTGCCTGTTCAACAGCCATCTTTACAATTTCAATATTTTCCTTTATTTCATCCTTGCTCATTATATCAAATGTCTTGATAAGCATTTTATTGTCTCCGGTTATATCTCCATACCTCTTACCGTATTTATACGCCTTTTCAAGATTTCCCATGTCTAATCTCCATCCCGTACCGTAAATTCTTGTAAGGTATTTTAATGCTTCAACATCATCGGGATTGTTTTTGAGTATGTCCTCGTAATAATTGATAGCTCCGGTGTAATCTCTTTTAAGAATCATTTCTTCACCCTTTGTAAGCTTCCCTTCAACAATTACACTTGGTATGTTTTCATAATATGACCTCATGGATACACTGCTGGTTATAAGGTTGTTATCGCTGTCATAGGCATTTACAACTATGGGATATTCCGCTCCGGGCAAAAATGCTCCCAGCACCGTAAGAGGCTCAATACTCGTTCCGTCCCCTCCGAAACGCATTATAAACTGATTTCTGAGCATGCTTACATCAAAAACGGCATAATTGGCTGTGAACCTACCGTTACCGTTTTTATCATTTGCGGGGCTGCGGAAGCTTGTTCCGCTTTTTTTATACGGCTCTTCGGTTACGACCGGATCCACCGTGTAATATACGGCACCTTCAACCTCTTCCCATGATACGGTGAACTCCTCTCCGTCCACAATCTGTCCCGGCTCAGGCAGCTTGATATCAAATGTCTTTCTGAAAGTGAAATCAACCCTTCCGCCGTTACCTGCAAGCTCAGTATATTGGTTGGAGCGCTGCAGAACCTTATCCGATAGTACGGAGCTGTCAATGCCTATGCCTATGCTGTACAGACCGTCCCTCAGTCCCAGGGTTTCAAACTCACCGTTTTCATCGGTTATGCCGATGTAGCTTTCTCCCCCACCATGCAGACTACCGTCTGCTTTTTGTACATATATTTCAACAAAGGGCATCGGTTTTCCTTCAAAGGTTACGGTTCCGGTTACAACATTGTCTCCCCTGAAGTCATCCATGATATACTCAAACCAAAAGCTTCTGTCAAGATACCCTCCTGAACCGAATGCACTTTCTCTTCTCATCCAATAATTGCTGATATTGTTGACCTCACTGTAGAGTTGTTTAGCCTTTTCATAATTTCCGTCAAACAATTCTATTTCTGCCTTCAATATTTCAAAATTCACATCGACAAGTTCCGAACCCTCATATTTGGCAATTATCTTTTTTGCAGCTTCCCTGTCTCTGCTTACATGCATGTAAAAAGCGTTGTATATATCCGAAATGTAAACAATTTTTTCATCTGCACTATCCTGCCCGAACGAAATCCATTCCTTCAGCGCTTCTGCATCTCCAACATCTATCAGCAAATCAAGAAGCATTCGGTATGAATCTGTATAGTATACTGCTTCACTGCTCTTCGGGGTCTTTTTCACAGCATCTTCAAGCATATTTTTTACCTTTTCAATTTCCTCGGGACTGATATTGTTGCCTCCGCCCCATCCGTCCAAAAATATGCTGAACTTAGGAAACCCCTTTAACCTGCTGTCCGCATAGAAATATCCTCCCTTAATCTTGGATGTGGTCGGATATGAAGCATATTTTTCATAAAAAAGAGCCGCCGTGTCCGTGTTGTTTCCAAACAGGTTTGCAATGCTGAGAATTGCCGTAGGTATACCCCACACAAAGGTCAGCAGAATTAAAAATGAAAAAAACATGAGTGTTTTTACTTTAATCTTTATCTTCATTTTTCACCACCTCATAGCTTTCCCTGACTATTATCTGAGAACCGTCAATGTTTATAATGTGGCTCTCCTTAAGATTAAAAATATTTTTTGGTATTATTGTAATTGCAAACAATGCAGCCAACCCGACTATGACGGGTATTAATGGTATTTCAATTTCTTTATTTAAAAAATCATTAATTTTCTGCGATAATTTTTTCTTCCTGCCTGCAAGTATATTGTCCATCGCCGCCTGAGACAAAGTCATATCAAATGCTTCTTCTTCCATAATTATTTTCAGTTCCGTTCCTAATTTACCCTTCTCCATTTAACTGACCTCCCTTCAGCAATTTTTCCTTTAAAATATTTCTTCCTCTTGACAGCCTGCTTTTTATTGTACCTTC
>JAFACY010000277.1 GCA_023425285.1 Bacillota bacterium | reverse complement strand
CCATTTAGTAAAAGCTCTTCATATTTACCCTGTGAAATTGCATCTTTGTTTTTAAGTTCCTCAGCTAATTTAATATACTTCCCGAAAGTTGCATATTGTTTGTCTTCCGGGGAGGGCGTATAGAGTTCATCGTCATAGCCAAGCCTTCTAGCTGAAGCTATTATTCCATTTTTCATGGTTTCGGCTCTTTCATAGCTTAAATACCCATCATTAACTAATCTCCATAACATGGCCTGCCTGCTTATACCAAAATTCTGCTCTATTTTTACTACATCTTCTATATTAAGTTTATGTTTTTCTTTTCCAAGTTTGTTTTTTATAAAATAAGATAGGGCCTCGTAAGGAGCTAAAAAGTAAGATGCAAATATATCCGCTTCCTTCTCCTGCGGATCCTTGTTCATTTCAAGGTCTGTGAAGCAGACTATACTTTTAAAATCTTCATGAAAATACAGATGATAAAGCTCATGAGCAATTGTAAAACGTTGTCTGCCATAAGTTGAGATGGAGTTAATTCCTATTATTTTATTTTCTCCATCTCTAATACAAATACCACTCATGCGATTACTCATAGGATAAAATACTATTGTTAAATCATCGTTATTATGAATGAAAGAGAATACATCTATTGGGGAATTGGAGTCTTCACCAAACTTTTTTCTTAAAATTACAGCCTCACTGTTTAGTTCAATCTTTTCTTTCAAGTTTTATTCCCCCTCAAGTAAACCTTCCATAAATCTTAGGTTAAGTGCTATCTTATTCATAGCAGCTATAGTATTTAAATCCTCTATAGTAACACTTTTGGCCCTAAGAGCTATTGGCATCTGTGAAAATTCAATAGACTCATTAACAAAATAATCCGTAGTACATCCAAAGAGTTCTGCTGCTTTATCTAATATATCTACACTAAATTGTCTTTCACCTTTTTCGCATTTTGAAATATAGCTTTGATCAACATCTAGATATTCAGCCACCATACTTTGAGTAAAACCACTTCTATTTCGTAACTCGCTAAACCTTTTTGCAGCCAATTCAAAATTTAACATAGCTACACCTCCTTGTTACATTATATGTTAGTCTTGTCATAAATGCAACTAAATATTCTGTATAAAATATGACAAATGTAAATTTTATTTAAATGTTTTATTTTAAGCGTCAAATACACCCAACCCAAATAACACTACACCGGATATATAATCAAATATCCGGCGAATATAATTCATCCAGTGCTTCTTTCATAACCCTTCTCTGAATACTATGATAGTACAACCTATTGCATCAATCAGAAGTTTGTATATGACAAATATATAAAGACTAAGCTCCTTCGCACCACATTACACGCTCACTACCTAAGCAGCCAATCGAGGACATTGATCTGCTTTATACCGTTATAAGAAGTCATAGGTGTGTAATCCATCGTAAGGAGATACTTTGGATTATGATCTTTTATTGCATCAAGAGACGAAAGCTCACGATTTAATGTCTGCTCTTCCATTACTGTCTGTGACACCTGATAGTATTCCTCTCCCTCTGCACCTATGGCAATAAAGTCTACCTCAGCATCTCCGACCTTCCCTATATGAACTTCGTAACCACGTCTTAACAGTTCAAGATAAACGATATTCTCCATGATGTGTCCCATATCCGGCTGCTTTGTTCCTAATATAAAATAACGAAGACCTATATCTGCCACATAATATTTAGATCCCGTTGCAAGGTACTGCTTTCCTTTTATATCGTATCTTCCTACCTTATACAAGATAAAGCTGTCACAAAGAGCAGAAAGATAATTTTCAACAGTCGGTACACTGATTTTTCTTCCTGCTGATGTCATTGCATTAGCTATCTTAGTAGAAGAACACATGTTCCCGATATTATCAAACATAACTTCTCACGCTTGTAAAGTTTATAAATTATATTTTACAAACTATTGTTTTTAATGAGGTTTGTAATAAGGCAACTGTTGAAGTCTTCCCTTAACCAGTCTATTCGTACTCTCTCAGTGCTCCCCTAAAAGATGAATGTCGTTTGAATCTGTTGTGATACTTGTCAAGTATTGCTTTCTTTGAAGCAATTAATTCCAGCGATTCCAAAGCTTCACCGATACCTGCAGCCAGTATGGTCACACTTCCATATTTTCCGCGAAATCCCCCTCTAACAATTGCATCAATTCTCTTATCTATAATATCCTCCAGCCAAAAGGCATATTTATCCGATTCCTTTTTAGTCATTGGATGATACTTTTTCCATTTTAAAAATACTTCCCAAAAAATCTCTGCTTTGTTGAGAGAAGTAACCTCCGCATCCGTTGTAATATTTTCTCTCATAAAAATCATACTGCCTTTTTCGTTGAATATCATGCTTGCAACTCCATTAGCAATAGTCCTTATACCCTTATCCATTTCCCGTTTGTTGTATAGGTACAGCAACATAAGTTCAATTCCGTGACCAACAAAATGTCCGCTCCAGCCCAGATATTCTTTCTGTTCCATACACCATTCTCTGACCTTGTCAAATTCACCTGCAAAAAAACCAAGATATTTATATTCTATTTCAAATACTTCATTTCTTAGCATCTCATTTTCATTATATTTATAATCTCTGTATTCGGAAATTTTCAGTTTTAGAACTGTTTTCTTAAGCTGTCCACCATATTCCTTTACAGACTGCTCATCCACATAATTTCTGAGATACGATGCAGTATCTGAATCAGAAGTAAATGCTTCATACCAGCACTTTCTCATCAATTGATAGTTTCCATTATAATATGCCGCCTTTGATGTCAGCAATGAAACCCTTCCACGTATTTTCAGCCCTGTATCCAGCTGCTCCATGGCACGAACTCCCACAGTCTCCATGGTATGATAGTCGTGATTTCTTTCATATTCCTCCAGCAACGCAGTATAAATAGAGGGATGCATCTCATAGGATTTTTGTGCTACCTCATAGAATTTATCTATCCCTCCGCAAAGCAGTATAGCCTCCTTCAGCAGTCTCGCTGCTTCGTCTCCCGGCTGCACCGTCAAAAAATCTATCCATGACTCCAAAAAAACATCTATATCTGCCAGTGCTTTTCTCCCCACAGAAAACATATTTTCAACATGTATGTTTCTGAAAAAAGGCTTTGAAAAATATCCATACAGTATCTCAGCTATTTTTTCAGGAGCCTGCACCCTGTACTCCGCATACATAATCTCATGTGCTAATGTGTCAAGATTAATATTGATCAATCTCTCCTCTTCCATTTCCTCAATATCAAGCGTTAAATCGTCGTCACCCCATTTATCACTTGCAATCACATTAACATCCATAAGCTTTCTGTAAACATACAACGCCTCCTTGCACCTGTCATCGTTTATAAGGTCATGAGCTATGCCTGCTGCTTCACACAAAATCCTTCCAATTCCCATGGGATCATCATAATCATACCTCCATTCGCCGCCATATCCATCCGAATAATCCTCATAACCACTGGCAGACAAATATAATTCTCCCTCCTCAATCTTTTCGAAATCTGCATTTATTTTATTCATCATTTTCGTCACGCGTTTTTCGTCAAATCTACTTTTGAACAAGTACTCACTATTTACCTTCTGCGTCTTCTCTTCATTTGCTTCTGCGGTCTCCAGTATACTCAAAAACTTCTCTCTGTTGTTCTCCGGAATCCTTCTACCAATTTCTCTTATACATTCCCTCAATTCCTCAAAACTCATTTTTTCAATGGCTTTATCTGATCTTTCGATATATATTTTATAGTTCATCTTTTCCTATACCTACTTCCAATTGTTTCCTTTGAGATATACTTTATAATTCTAATTACTAATTGAAAAAATCCACGATTTTATGGACATATCTTCTATACCATTTACTAAATTGTCGACATACCTCTGCTCAACATTATTTAATTCAAACAACATATAAAATATAACCTTGTTCTTAACTTGTAACAGTAGCAGCATTGCCGAATATAATGATAATACGGCATATTGTATTAAGCAGGAGTGTGTGTTGATCTTTTACACATTTTTTAACATCTCAAGACTGTATAAAGGCAACATAATGTATAATTAGTACCAATATATGCAGTTTCCAAAAAGTATGAACTCATGAAATCGTATGGTTTTGTTTAACTTATTATAAAAGCTTTTTGTTACAAATTTAAGTTTTCATTGAAATTACGGCATTTGTTAAAAACTGGAAGCTCAAATTGCATATATACAAGTATTTGCATATCTACTCATATCCTTATTATAATTTTTAATTTCCATCAGAATCATCAGGTTCAAATAATCTCTTCAATACTTTTTCAAGCTCATCAACATCAATTTGCATTTCTTCCAAATGCGAAATCAGTCTTGTTGCCCTTTCCAATGAATTTTTCTCTTGATCCCAGATTTCCTTTACAGATTTATATTCTCCTAAACATTTTCTGCTTCTCTTAATAGTTTCAGAGATAATGTTGTCAAAATTAAGTTTTTTAGAAAGCTCCACACATTCCGGAAAATCCATATCTGCATTTTTCAAGTACTTATTGACGGGAAGCTTTCCCGAATTTTGCTTCAAGACTTTTGGGAATGCATACTCCAAAAGCTCATCTGCAGAGAAATCCAAGTCATCTGTTACTATTGTATATTGCGATACCACTCATTGCTGTCAATTCCACTTAAACCTTTAAGTCCCAAATCCGACACACATCCAATTGCAATAACCAATTCATCGTCAGATACTCTTGCATCATCCAATGCGGCCACTCTTAACCCTGCCGTTGGAACATTTGTAATGGTGTAATCATATAGCTCTTGCCATTTTGGAAAGCTGCGTTGTCAGCATCGATTAGTACTACTATTTTTGTAGGTTTTCCATATTTTTCTCCATGATTTTATTTATATTAAGTTATTCTTATCCTTATGAAATTCAATTTTACATCACCATATTTAGCACTCCGATAAAATACTGTAACAATAACCGTATTGCTGAATATAATGATAACATGGTATATTACATTCAACAGGAGTTTGTATGGATAGGATAATAATGTTGTAAATTCATACAATTTTATACAATTTTTCAAAAAATATTTCTTGAAAAAACCCTGAATTAAGTTAAACAAATTGACAAAGCTTTCAAAAAACCTTTTTTCAATAATTAAAATATCGTTGAAATTATCACATTTCTTAAAAACAGAAGCATTCAATAATAATCATGCAATATTTATGTATAGATGCATAAATGCCGTCTATTTTTGACGTCATACTCAAATATTACTTTGCACATTTTTCAGCATCTCAACAATCTTATCTTCATGCTTCAACAATATTTCTGCTATTATCATAAGCTGAATAGATATTTTTCTTTTACCTATGTTTCGATTGCAAAAGTCAAAAAGAGTTTGTCCTATTCTCATCCCGTCATAAATCTGCAGCATATAATTCTTTTCGGCAAAACCTCGCTCTAATTGTTTGACTTCATTTTCTAAATTGTATGAATACTCATCAATAAAGCTTATCCCAAAAAAGTCCGGCTTACCACCTCGTTCCAACAATCTTGCATAGCCAATAATGACAGATGTAATTTTATCTTTTTTGTCAAGACAATAGTGGCTCTCTTCACAAAACTCCCTTTCCATCGCATTAATAATAAGAGAATTGAAATCCTTACTTGATTTTAAATCCTTATAATTAACCGATCCCGATCCTGAAGGTGCATATCTTCCTGCATTAGATTTTGAAAAAAGGTCTTGTTTTCCAATGACAATATATTTATCTTTAGTAATAACCAATGTAGAAGCACCGATATAATTTGCGCAAGAACTATAACCCAAATCATATAAAACATTAGCATCGTCATATAGCAAACATTCACCGGAGAATGGCAACCCCAAGGAACAATTCGACTTTATCTTTTTATAAACTATCTCATTGGAGCATTGTCCGTCAAAATATCTTACATCCTGGACACTAACCGAATCACTGTCCAAGCATAGATCACTTGCCATCCTTACCAATTTACCGTTGAATATTACTTTCTCACTCATAAAACTTCGTTTCAACACACTTGGCACATATTGTTTTATTTCATCTGCCAACTGATATTTATATTTTAAATTGTTAATATTAATAACTTTACCTTCAATTAATTTAACATTAATATCATCACTTATTATATATTTTTCTTGATTCAGCCCATTATAAAAAGACCTGATAGCATAGCCATTGTCTGCCTGTCTTTCACTTAATCGAATTTTGTTAGTCACTTCATTTTTATAATAATTATCATGTATAATACTAAATTTATGCGAATAGCTTCTGTAATTAATTATTGAAGAGCTAATCGTATATATTGTTGAAACAATAGTAACAAGAAATGGCCAAAGTGTATTAATATCATAATTGACGTTTTCCCATCCGTCTATATTCGCTTCGTAAATAACCCTGACCACAGATAGAATTGCTATTCCTGCACTGATAAAATAACCCTTGTTGATACCAAAACTCATCATAGAGCTTTGTATTTTACCATAGATGCGGTGAAGCCTTATATTTAGTTTGGTGTAAATATTACTTGATGTATTATCCATTTGATGGCTCCTGAGTTGTTTAATGAACTTTCACTAATCCCTACTGAACAAATCCCTCGTATACACCTTACTCACCCTCAATTTTCTTTTTATATGTTTTTCTTTGTTCTTACATAAGTAGTTAATAGTAAACATTAATATTGTCATATTTAAATGGTTTTTATGTCATATAAACTTTTATTGATATATTACCATAAATTTCACCTTCTTACAATATATTATTCCGAACCTTTGTTTGCATGGAAAGTCAAATTAAAGCTCCTCATCAAAGGCGGTGAGCGCAAAATAAGAAAGAGTCAATTCCTAAGTATAATTTTTACTCACTTTAAAAAATCTTTTATATCTGTTGCCGCTACAATCGAACCACCAATTATTAAAATAGCACATATAATTTCCTTAATTGCTATAGTTTCGTTCAACAATAAATTTCCAAGCACCATAGCCCAGGCACAGTAAGTAATGTTCAAGGCCATGGCTTTAGATGCACCTATTTTATTAATTGCCTTATAGTAGAATAAATACGACATGGTACCAAACAATGCAGATGCTAAAATAATTAATGATGTACTCGTCTGGGCAATGCCTAATGTAATATTCCATCCTTTTAATATTGGAAGAATAATAATTCCATAAAAGATAGCTGAAGTTAACTGCCTAATCTGCAAAGCCTGTTCATCACTAACAGATGCGTCCCTTAAACCATATGCAATTATTACAGCTTCTGATGCCCATCCAATGACACACAATAAAGCAAATAAAAATCCAATTAATACATTGCTCACTTCACTGCTCTCAGGAGAGTATCCCAATAATATTACCCCAACAATGCTTACAGCTAACCCAACCATTTGATAGCCTTTCATTTTCTCTTTTAAAAACAAATATGATAAAAATGCTCCCACTGCAGGAAAAAGAGCCGAAATAATAGCGGTATATGCAGCGCCAATATATTTTATTGATAATACATATCCGGTCATACCTATAGGTCCCCCGGCTAAGGCTGCAAGTACTATAAATTTGCCACTCTTTGTTTTCATGGCTTCAATCACACCTTTATATTGCTTTTTGAATCCCATATATATGAGCATACAAAGTGATGAACATAAATCATGAATAAATGTACTTATAAATGGTGCAAGAAAAATTACATATTCAGTAGCAAAAAAAGGCTGCATTGAAAGTGCAATTCCTAAAATCACTGTATCTATACCCCATAAAACTCCTGCCAACAATCCATTAACCATTAATTCTTCCTCCAATTTTGTTTTATCGACAATAATAAATTCAGATGCTCTTTTGCTCTTTCATATCTTTCGTCTGCATATTCAAATAAGTCTGCTCCACAAGTACATCTTTGCTTACCCCAAAGACTCCATAAAAAATCTAAGAATATCTTATTGATTAGAATTCGACGCTTAAAATGATCTTCCGGCTCCATTCCAAAGTAGTATACATTAAAATCTTCTTCCTCCTCAGTTGTAAAAGCAGCTTCAATAAAAACATCTGCAAGATCCCACATTGGATCGTTCATACCTGCATATTCCCAGTCAACTAAATACATCCTATCTTTACCTTTTATAAAGTTTTCGCACAAAGGGTCATTATGACATATCACAGGTTGTACATTCATTTCGCTAATCTCGTGTTTTAAATCGTATACTTGATTTTTTACAGTTTCATAATCATCCCATAAAAAATTATTATCCTGTCTTCTTATAAGCTCTTCATACTCTTCTATTTTTTCAAAAACATCAAATATAACCGGAA
>JAFACY010000241.1 GCA_023425285.1 Bacillota bacterium | reverse complement strand
ACGATGAAATATTTGTAATAGGCGGAGGAAAAATCTACAATGATTTATATCCTTATTGCAGTGAGGCACTCATAACAAAGGTTGACGCAATAGAAAATGCCGATACATTTTTACATAATTTTGATTCGGATGAGGATTGGTATTTATCATACGCATCCGAAATACATGAAAATAACGGATTGAAATTTACGTTTAATACATACAAGAACAAAGAAGTAAGGAAAACAACATCTCAGACGGGAGAGTTCTGATGGAATATGAGATAAAAGCATTATGTCCGGAGCTCGCCAGAGAGTTCGCGGATTATATGGCTAATCTGGATTTCGGACACGAACCCGGCTGGGCAACGTGTTTCTGCAGGTATTATCAGACGAATTGCTCACAGGAAAAATGGTACAGCAGGACGGGTGAAGAAAATCGTCTCGAAGCAATTGAAGAAATTAAAGCCGGCAATATGAAGGGCTACCTTGCTTATGACGGAACGAAATGCATCGGATGGTGCAATGCAAATGATGTCCGACAGTTTCTAAGGCTCGAGGATGATTTAAAGCATATAGTAAAAAATCAAAAGGTCGGATGTGTAATTTGCTTTGTTATTCATCCTGAATACAGAAATCAAGGAGTTGCAAGACAATTATTAAGGAAGGCAGTCGAAGATTTCAGAATGCAGAAATTTGATGCAGTCCTGGCAATTCCGAGAGAAAATAACGGGTCACGGGAAAGATTTTACAGAGGAACGCTTAACATGTATAAAGAGCTCTCTTTTGAAGAAGTTGAAAAAGACGGCGACGCAAGTATTATGCTCTTGAAATTTCTCCCATAGTATGCCTTGTACGTGGAGGTAAACATGAAAAAATTAATTGCTGTTTTGTTGATTCTGAGTATGATACTTGCATTAGCAGCCTGCGTGAACAAACAGGATAACGTAATAAACCCAAATGAAGATGTTGAAACAGACAGTGAAAATGAACAAGAAAACGTACCGGAAGAAGAAAATGAACCTGAACAAGAAAATGCGGTCTCTATGGATGATATAATCAATCTGGCAAAAACAATGAATAAGTCAGTAGTGACGAATATTGTGACAGAATTGACGGTACAGCAGCAAGAGGAATTGCAAGAGCTTTTGCACATTGAAAATTGGGTGCAATTTGAGCCTGAAGGAAGAGGGGCTTCGTTAGACTGCATAATACGCAATGATAACGGAGAAGAAATGGTGTTTCTGGATGGATATATAGTTTCCATTATCAGAGACCCTGAAAGGTATGAAAGAATATACTTCACTGTTCCGAAAGAAGAAATCAAACAAGTTAAAATATTTGCTTTAAAGGTCAGAGATGAAGGAATTGAAAAGGGCAATAAAATTTTGACTGATTGGATAAAAGAATTCAACAGCCTGATAATTGGAGAGCCGGAACACCTATATGAGATAGGAGCTGAATACATCTATCCTATAAGCGAAGAAGCATTGACAGAGTTACATTCGATTTTTAAAATTGAACAATGGAAAGTATATAAAGGTGAAAAAGATATCTACAATGATGAAGATACACCATTAACCTTGCATAAGTATCTTTATGGTTATGATATGTTATTACAGATAAAACAATATGATGACTTATATATTGTCAAAAGTCGTTCATATGAGGGACCGACGGACCAGGATTATATATTTGAAATACCCGAAGAAATTTATTTAAATATTATTAATTTTAAAGAAAAACTTGAGGAAAACATATATAAAAAATAGCGCTCCCGCGCTATTTTTTATATGCAACCTTAAATCTTTTTAATGAATTTTATAAAACGCTTTTTACCTATTTTAATTACATCATTATAATTAATAACCCTGTCTGTTTCATGTAGTGAAAGCTTGCACCCATTTAACTGAACACCGCCCTGACTGACCAATCGTATAAAATCACTTTTGCTTTTAATATAATCCATCTTTATCAATTGTACAATAATATCATTGATGGTTTCTTGCTCTACAGAAATCTCCGGGATATTGTCAGGGATGGATTTTTTACAAAAAGCTGTATTGTAGTATTCAATTGCCCGCTCCACCTCACCGGGTATATGGTAAAGTGAAGTTATAATTTCTGCCAGACGGTATTTTATATCCTTAGGATTTGCCCCGCTGTCAAGAGCTTCCTTTATTTTCTCTATTTCATTCGGATGTTCATCCGTTGCAAGCTCGAAATATCTGACTATCAGAGTGTCGGGAATTTCCATAACCTTCTTGAACATAACCTCTGCCGGTTCATCGATACCTATATAATTGCCTAGACTCTTGCTCATTTTTTCCACACCGTCCAAGCCTTCAAGAATAGGCATGAATATGGCGATCTGCTGTTCCTGATTCAATGATTTTTGCAGAGTTCTGCCCATTAATATATTGAAGGTCTGATCGGTGCCTCCCAATTCTATATCTGAATTAAGCGCAATAGAATCATATGCCTGCATTAAGGGGTAGAAAAACTCATGAATTCCTATGGGAGTCTGATTTTCGTATCTTTTTTTAAAATCATCTCGTTCCATAATTCTTGCAACAGTCATTGTTGAAGAGAGCCTGATTACATCTTCAAAATTAAGCTTGGAAAGCCACTCGCTGTTAAAGCGTACTTCAGTTGTATCCTTATCCAGTATTTTAAAAATCTGCTCACAATACGTTGCTGCGTTTTTCTGTACCTGTTCATCGGTGAGAGCAATTCGCCCCTTTGATTTTCCGGTAGGATCGCCGATTTTCCCGGTGAAGTCTCCTACAATAATTACCACATGATGACCTAAATCCTGCATTTGTTTGATTTTGCGGAGTACAACAGCATGACCTAAATGTATATCAGGTGCTGAAGGGTCAAGACCTAATTTGATGATGAGCGGTACATTTGTGTCGAAGGATTTTTTGAGCTTTAAATACAATTCTTCTTCATTTACTAAGGTATGAACTCCCTTTAGGATAATCTGCATTTGCTCTTCCGGCTTTAACATAATAACATCTCCTATTATAAATTTTTATTCAATAAAAAACTCGCCCTTTTGTTTCCAAAAGGACGAGATCATCTCGTGTTACCACCTTGTATTCATAAACAGTTCACACTGTCTACCTTATTAAGTACGTCATTATTAAATGAGATACTCTAACACTATAACGGGTGTTGTTCCCGGTGCAGCCTACTTAAAAAATCGTTCGGTGCAAAGCTCAAAGATGTATTCACAATCATTATCCACGC
Source organism: Bacillota bacterium (assembly GCA_023425285.1). Lineage (GTDB taxonomy): Bacteria > Bacillota > Clostridia > Tissierellales > Sedimentibacteraceae > Sedimentibacter. The sequence continues at coordinate 9,815 of JAFACY010000241.1, read as the reverse complement.
ACCTCTCATCAACCGGTAACTTTCTGTTTGTATTCACGATTGCTACTAATTCCTATCGCAGCCTTTAATTCCTATGCTGCAAAATATGATAAATCATAATTCGCAGTATAGAGATATTTAATTAAACAGTATTATATTCAATAAATATTTATATGTCAACTTAAATTGTATAATTTAATATCGTCAATATCAGGACTATATAAACACATCAGACATATTTATAATCAAACCATCAAAAACAGCCGAAACCAATTTTTCATTTTTATTGTAATCGGTAATTGTTTCGTTTTTATAATTATAAACCGTTATGGTTTCAGTCTTAGGGTTAGCAATCCAATATTCTTTGACTCCAAATAATTCATATTTATAGAGCTTTGTAAAAGAGTCGGTATATTGGCTGCCAGGACTTATAATTTCAATTACAATTTCCGGAGCCTTCTTATATCTCTGTATATTACTGTTATCCAATCCGCAAATAACTGAGATATCAGGAATCAATACATTATCATTAAATTCCACCTCTGCCTCGGTAAAAGCCTTACAATTTTTTCCTTTAAAATAATTTGCCAGTTGTAGATATAGATTTCCCATTACCTCCTGATGTTTATAATTCGGTCGGGGTGACATTAAAACAATTCCATCAATTAATTCATATTTTTTTTCATCGTTTGTTTCTAAATTGTTAAATTCAAACAATGAAAATCTCTTACCTGAATGTTGTTCCATTGTAACCTCCAATAATTATTTTTCTTATTATACCAAACTATTTTCAAATTAACAATACTGATATGCCATAATATGGAACAGATATTTATTTGCGTAAAATTTTATCCATTGCCTTTCCTTTTGCCAGCTCGTCTATCAGCTTATCAAGATAGCGAATTTCTCTCATGAGCGGTTCCTCAATATTTTCCACACGTATACCGCATACAACACCCTTAATTAAATCACGGGACGGGTTTAGCTGTGTGGCATCTGCAAAGAAGGCTTCAAGTGTGCTTTCTCTTTTTATCTGCTCTTCTAATTCCTCCATATTGTATCCTGTCAGCCAGCATATGATTTCATCCACCTCTTCCTTCGTGCGTCCTTTTTTCTCAGCCTTCTCGATATAAAGGGGATATATGCTTGCAAAACTCATTGTATATATATTATTTTTTGCCATGGCAACCTCACTTTTATTTAAATTTATATTATTGTACCCTGAAAAATAATCTTGAATTATTTAATCTGCGATTAAGTTGCTGACAACATATTGTATAATTTCAGCAAGCGTATATCATCCTTGGAAACCTTGAGCTGATTTACCAGGGCAGCATCTTCCTTCAGTCGCGTTTTGGAAAACAGCATTTTGACAGCAATTGGCATCATGGGTCTGGAAGAAAAACCGTTAAATAATCCCCACTTGGTGTCGGAGTCCAGATACGACGCCAGTATCTGAGCATTGGCCTTTTCCATTGGGGTGTCTCTGTTATTGAGGGAAATGCGGGTGAGCGCATCATAATGCTCTATAAATCCCCAGTATGTATTTTCACAGTTCTGATAATTATCAAAGTCTTTATAGTTCATATACATCATAATTTTGTATTGATGATTTTCAGTTTCCGACAACACGTCAAACACGCAGCGTATAATATTGTTGCTTCGACCGTCATACAGATACGAATAAAATTGAGATACTCCGCTGAAAAATGCAGGACTGTTATTCTGTGGAGATATAACAGCACGTTTTTTAGGGTAGTAAAGCAGTTGCTCCACATGAATTTGCAGTGCATCGGCAATTTCATACAGTGTCTGTATATCGACAGATATTTCGCCTCTTTCATATTTGGAAATTGTGGATTTACTCTTGTTGAGCTTATCAGACAATTCATCCAGTGTCAATTTACGCATTTTCCTGAAGGTTCTGATTTGTTTACCCATGTGTGTATTAATTTCAGACATCGTTTTCACCTCGTATAAAAGTTTCTTAAAAATATACAAAAGCATTAGATTAAGTCAATTTTTGATGCATACAAGAATTTTAGCACACAAAAAGAAAAAAATCTATTCAAAATAGAAAAATAATGAAAAAAGTCCACTCTGATGAAACTTTAATTATTTTGACAGGATAGTCTGTGCTTGATAAAATGGGATAAATTAAAATAAGTGGAGGATAATATGTACAATTTTGATGAAATAATTGACCGCAGACATACAAATGCCATGAATACCGACGGATTCCGCAGCTATATCTTTCATGCAGATGATACGATGACATTTCCATATAAGGATGAAGAATTCATAAGGATGTGGGTTGCAGATATGGAGTTTGCTACTCCTGATGTTATAATAGATGCTATTAAAGAACGCCTGGATAAACGTATATTCGGATACACCAGAGTTTTTGAAAACAGCTATTATGAAGCATTTGCAAACTGGTGTATGAAGCGTTACGGATGGACATTTGATAAAAAACAGCTTGTCATGTCAAACGGCATTATACCTGCATTGTTTGAGATGGTAAATTATATATGCAAAAAAGATGAAAAGGTTCTGTTTTTAACACCATCCTATGCATATTTCAAGTATGCGGCGGATCATAATAGCAGAGAATATGTGTGCTCTGACCTTATTAATGATGACGGATATTACACAATAGATTATGACGACTTAGAAAGAAAGGCTGCAGATGAAAAGACAACCTTGTTCATTTTCTGCAACCCTCACAATCCTACGGGACGCGTATGGAAAGAGGAAGAACTGAAAAAAGTCGGTGAAATTATAGAAAAGCATAATTTATGGGTTATTTCAGATGAAATTCATTGTGATTTACTTCGTATGAATCAGAAACATATTACGTTAGGAAAGGTTATGCCTGATTATGAAAGATTAATCACATGTATGGCTCCAAGCAAGACATTCAACATGGCAGGTCTTATGCTTTCCCACATCATCATAAGAGATGAAGGCTTAAGAGAAATATGGCTCAGCAGACATTATAATTTTGACAATCCTTTGAGCATTGCTGCAGCTCAGGCAGCATATGAAAAAGGAGGAGTATGGCTGGAGGAATTGTGTGCCTATTTAGATGAGAATTTCAGATTTACAGGGGAGTATCTGTCAAAAAATCTTTCAAAGGCAAAATTCAAAATATCAGAAGCAACCTATCTGGCATGGGTGGATTTAGGTGCATATTTTGATAAGGACGAGGACCTTCCTATGTTTTTCGCAAACGAAGCAGGAGTCCTGTTAGAAGGCGGCAATATGTTTGTAGATAACTCTGACGGCTTCATCCGTCTGAACCTGGCATGCCCGATTTCAATGCTTAAAGAAGGACTGAAAAGAATATGTGAGGCAGTCAACAAGAAGCAGGAGGCTGCTGCCGGTAAATAAATCAGTATAAAACTTAAGAAGGGTATAGTCTGATTTTCAAGCTATACCCTTATATATTGCTTTATCACTACTTAATACTTTGAAAACCTGATTTCATAGCTAACTGTCTGAGAAATGGATTATACATAGCCGGAGATTTTAAATTCTTAATGAGTAAATTTAATCTGATATCCCTTAGCTTGTGATTATATCTGTCTAAAAATCCATCTATTCCATCTTCAAGACTTTGAGCTAAATACAGAGAACTTTTCAGTGCATAGCTGATTCCCTCCGCAGAACTGGGACTGATTGCTCCTGCCGCTTCACCGACCAGGGCTATGCAATCTTTTCCTGCACATAGATGCGATATCTTTTTAGGCCTATAAATATATGCACCTTCTGTTTTTATTTTGTTATTAAAAATAAAACCTAATTGCGTGAGCTTTGTTTTTAATAAATTATATTTGTCTCTCGTATTATCTTTAGGTCTGAGAGCAGCTCCTACTAATAAATAATTATCCTTTGGTATAACCCAAGAGTAGAAATCACTTATTTCTTCATCAAAAATTGCTGTAAAATAGGGCATATCATCTGTGCTTTCAAACCATTCCTGAATAGAGATGTACTTTTCAGGAACATTTGAGTCTTTATTTATTGCATTCCTTATCATAGAAAGAGCACCGTCAGCACCTATGATAACTTTAGTCTTTGCAGATATCTCATGACCATTATAAATGTACCTGATTTCATATCCGTTTGATAATTTGGAAAAGTTTTTGAAAAAAGAATTAAATTTTTTATCAACCTCGGATGGCAGGATAGAAACCAGCCATCTATCGAATTTATTTCTATCCATATTATAATAGAATCTTTGGTATAGTCTTTCTACATTATTAGTAAGATCAATGGCTCTTACTGCAAAAAGTTGAGGATTAACTAAAATATCCTTCGGTATCCCTAAGTCCAGCCTTGCAATCATTTTCTGAGCATCAGGGGCTAATAGTCCTCCACAGCATTTGTTCTTAATATTCTTTTGATTTTCGTTTTCAAGATCCCGTTTATCTATTAGTAAAACCTTGTATTTGTTACCGATTAATCGTGCCAGGGTAGACCCAGCAGGACCTGCCCCTACTATAACAATATCATACATAATACAACCTCGCAAAATAATTATATGTGCATTATTGAAATTAAATTCTGTTGGAAATATTTTAACACACAATTTATCGTTTTGCAATAAAATATTATTGAATTATATTACATTTTTATTCTTTTGCAATATGAGTTGATGAATTCAATTTCTTTATGCTCAATTTCTTTATCATTGAGTATTGGTTAAAGTCTGCTAATAACAAACATCCATCAATATAAAATCCAACATTCTCCAAAGCTTTTCTCGAAATAAAATTATTCTTTTCGCAACATGCTGTCGGAATAATTTGAGAATCTAGGCACTCTTTTATTAAATACTTTAGTATGAGTGTTCCAAAGCCCTTTTTTCTGAACTTGGAATCTATAACCATACCGATATCCGCAAACGTAGGTGTTCTTCTCAATATATCTTTAAAGCCTACCCCTACAAGCTCGTCGTTATAGTAAAAGGAGAAAAATACCTTCTCTTTTATTCTTTCTATAACTGTATTTTTATTTCCTCCGGTATAAAAATTGTCCTGTGTAATTATGTTGTATATATGGTCAATCTCCTCAATCCTTGATAAAGAAAATATCATTCTGCTATTTTCAAATACCTCTTTTTTGTTTGATTTGTTGTATGAAAAGATATATCCATTTATAACATAATTTAAGTTTAATTCCATCATCACCGGAAGTGAAATTTTATCCTGTGTATTCACAAACCATCCTGCACAATTAAAATTATTTTTTATACTATTTACTATTGCTGCTGAAAAATGCCTGTATTCCGGCATTACATAGTACTCTAATATAATGTCTTTATAAAAATCACATGTTCCGATACAAACGTACCCAATTTCCTTTTCTCCATCTGATATAAGGACACATTTCCCATTATATGTGGTAATACCCTCCTCAATATAGTCTTGTACATGGACGGCTATTTCATCTATGTAGTCGTATCTTAATTTATTTATGTTTTCTATATCAGTATTTTTAAAGTCAATTCTATCCAAGACTATCCTCCCAAACTGTTTTATTAATTATAATACATAATTTTTGCAATGTAAATTATGAATGGTTCATGAGCAGAGTACAATTAAGTTTAAAAAAGGTATCCAACTTAAAAAGTTAAATACCATGTTTATGAAGCCACGTTTACTGTATAAATATTAATTAAACAAATCAAAACAGATCAGTACTTAAGTATTTTAATCCGCTATCATTAAGAGTAAGCACAATGTTTTTCCCCTTTTCTTTATCTTTCAGAAGTTGAATTGCAGCACAAACATTAGCCCCTGATGAAAAGCCAACAAATGTCCCCTCTAATTTTGCCAGATCTCTCGTCATTTGTATGACTTCTTCATCTGTGACTTGTATGCATCCATCGATTAATTCTTTATTTACCTTTGATAAATTCATAGCATATCCACATCCCTGAACCTGATGACGTCCTTCATTGATGAGATTCTTTCCTGCATACACGGCAGCATTAGCAGGTTCAACAATATAGCAGCGTATATTTTTATTATATTCTTTAAATTTTTCTGCACATCCTTGAAAGGTACCGCCACTTCCTACAATATCAACGAAGCAATCTATTTTTCCATTGCTCTGCTCTAATATTTCCACAGCCGTATGAAGTAAATGCGCTCTATAAGAACTATTCAAATTAAACTGGTCTGCACGAAAAGCATTCCTTTCCTTTGCTAATTTTACAGCCATTTCTTCAACTAATTTCAAATCCTCACCCGATACCTGTCCTTTTACTGAATTCTTAGCTTGCGGTACTATAATAACTTCTGCCCCAAGAGCGCGCATCATTTTTGCTCGTTCCATAGAATTTCCCTCTGACATACAAGCTATAAAGGGATGCCCCTTTGCTTGACAGACAATTGAAAGACCTGTACCTGTATTTCCACTTGTAAGTTCAATAACAGTCTGACCGAGCTCTAATTCACCGCTTTCTTCAGCTTCTTCGATCATCTGCAAAGCAGGACGATCTTTTTTACTGAATCCGGGATTTAGATATTCTAATTTTGCAAGGATATTTCCCTCAACGTTATAATGTTTTGTAATCCTACTGAGACGTAACATTGGAGTTTTGCCTATAGCCTCATAAATATTTTCCATAATTTTTTCCATCTTTCTTGCCTCCTTATGATAATTACAGTATAATTAGTTTTAATTAACGATTGTAAAACATAGTTTCAGTTAAATATATTTTACAATTGTTAATAATATTTGTCAATATTAACAAAGGAACTGAACTGTATGAATATAAATTTAATTATTGCTGAAAATTTAAAAAGACTTCGTAAAGAACGGAATTTAAGCTTAAGTCAACTTGCAACACTATCCGATATTAGTAAAGTCATGCTTTCCCAAATTGAAAAGGGAGAAACTAATCCTACAATAAATACTATTTGGAAAATAGCCACGGGCTTAAGTGTGCCGTATACATCATTATTGGAGCAGCAACAACAGGATGCTTATATTATAAAAAAAGTTAACATTTCTCCCCAAACAACAAATGATGAGCAATACCGTCTTTATTGCTATTATTCGAATACTCCTCATCGAAATTTTGAACTTTTTCAAATGGAACTTGATGAAGGATGTACATATACTGCTGTTGGTCATTCTGAAAAATCTGAGGAATACATAATGGTTTTAGAAGGACAATTAACTTTAGAAGTTAATAATGAAAGTTTTATTCTTAATGCAGATGATACAATTACCTTTTCTGCAACTTCTAAACATGTTTACACCAATAGCGGAAAAGGTATATTAAAAACGGCAATAATAAATTTTTATTCTGTATCGTAGCATAGGAATTTATAGTATGTAATTATTAGATATAATTTTATGGTAGATGCTGGCAAGGAAAAGGAAAGAATAAAATTAAAAAGCTAAAACTATGTATCCCTGATATAACTGAACTTGAATATCGCCGTCATCTGATCTCCGATAAGGAAACAATGAGCTACAACATTGGATGGGGAGATGATGATCTGGGATGCTATTACCAGACACCGGAGCAAACGAAGAAGTGGTACGCGAAATGGAATGGAGATACAGGTAATTATTATGCTTATGTTGTTCGGATTGAAGATGATATTCCTGTAGGGGAAGTGAGTATTCATTGGGATAACACACTGAAAAAACATATTGCAGAGGTTATCATAGAAGCAAAATATCGCGGAAACGGATATTCGAAAGAAGCATTAAGCTTACTTGTTGAAAATGCATTTATCAGACTAAAAATTGAAAGTCTCGCAGATAATTTTCCCGGCAGCAGAATTTCTGCAGAAAAAATATATACACATGTTGGTTTTACACGTACAAGCGATGAGCTTGTTGAGTTGACAAGGGAACAATTTTTTAAAATGTGAAAAATAGTAAGTATATTTTGGATAATTTTCGACATATAATTTAAAAAATCATATTTAAATATAAGTTTTGGACTCTAAAGTCGAAAAAATATTGACTGATAATATATATCCTGTTATAATCTAAACGAGGTGATTATAATGATAGAGCATGTGCAACGACCGGATTATCTCAATAAGCTTATTGAGTTCAGGGATAAAGATATTATAAAAATCATAACAGGTATACGGAGATGCGGTAAATCCACACTTCTTGATCTTTATGAAGAATATTTGATTGAAAATGGTGTGAGTGAATCCAATATCATACACATGAATATGGAATCACTGAAATATCGTGACTTACTATCTTATATACCATTTTATGAATATGTCAGTAACCATATAGTAAAGGGGCAAAAGAATTATCTTATTTTTGATGAACTTCAGGCAGTAACTAATTGGGAAAAGGCAATAGAATCATTCCGCTTGGATTATGATGTTGATATATACATTACAGGCTCAAATGCGTACTTGCTTTCAACTGAATTTTCCACATTATTATCAGGCAGATACGTAGAAATAAGAGTATTACCCCTGTCATTCAAGGAATTTCTGACCTTCTATGAGTTTAATCCGGATGTTTCGATAGATGAAAAATTTCAGAAATATTTACAATATGGCGGAATGCCTATTCTGAGGGAATTTGAATTCAATACTGCAAGGATAAACCAAGTGCTTGAAGGAATATATTCTACAGTAATACTGCGTGATATTTTAGAACGCAATAATACTGCAGATCATGCCCTGCTTAACAAGCTCGTAATATATTTAGCTGATAACATTGGAAGTATAACTTCACCTAACAATATCGGAAATGTTCTTGCTCATGAGGGAGTCATTGAAGTGGAAAAGCGAAAGAGCAATGTTGCAGGTAAAACAGTGGATAAATACATCAGTATGCTGAAAAGTGCATTTGTATTTTATCCAATAGGCAGATACGATATAAAAGGAAAACAACTGCTTAAAACTCTCGGTAAAAATTACATTATAGATTTGGGCTTCCGCAATATGTTATTAGGCTATCGTGATGCAGACAGGGGACACATCCTTGAGAACATTGTGTTTTTAGAGCTGATTCGCAGAGATTATCGTGTTTCAATCGGAAAGATTGGTGATACGGAGGTTGATTTTATTGCAGAAAAGCCGGACGAAAAGCTTTATATACAAGTAACAGAGACTATGATGGGAGAGGCGACAAGAGAGCGTGAGCTTCGTCCTTTAAGAGCAATTCCTGACAACTATGAGAAAATAGTGTTATCAATGGATAAAAGCTTTATTAAATCATATGATGGTATTAAATCAATCAATATTATCGAATTTTTGTTAGGGGAATAGTATTACTTTAAGTTTATGATACATATTGCCCCAAACTTTATCAATAATAAATACGAAAGAAGGTATCGCTATTGGAAAAGTACATTGCACTTTTACGTGGTGTAAACGTAGGAGGTAAAAACAAAATATCAATGCCAAAGTTGAAGATGTCTTTTGAAGAAATCGGATATCTAGATGTTGTTACGTATATCAATAGCGGGAATGTTGTTTTTTCAAGCAATATACAAGATAAGAGCGAGTTAATAAGAAAAAGCGAAGCTATAATCGAAGATACTTTTAATGTGAGCATTCCTATAACGGTTTTATCTGTAAAAGAGTTATCGGATATTGTGAAAAACGCACCGGTATGGTGGAATACAAATGATAAAGAAGTATATGACAATGCAATATTCATAATTCCTCCCACCAGTACAGAAGAAGTATTTACAGAAGTTGGTGATGCAAAACCTGAATATGAAAAGATAGAAAGTTATGGCAACGTAATTTTTTGGTCTGCCGCTTTGAAAACTTTTAATAAAACAAGATGGACAAAAATTGCCGGTTCATCAGTAAACAATAAGG
>JAFACY010000024.1 GCA_023425285.1 Bacillota bacterium | reverse complement strand
ATGTTTGTACATATTTTATAATATATAATATTAGGGTGGTGATCTTCTTGACAAATTATTGGGATCTGATTGAAAAGGATGTTGTTAATATTAAGGACGGAGAAATTATGGGCAGGTTCGATGACGTTGAAATTGACACAAAAAAAGGTAAAATCATCGGCTTTTATATAGAGGAAGCAAGCAGGTTTATGGGGATGCTTGGTAAGTCAAAGGCAAGAAGAATCAAGTGGGAGGAAATTTTAAAAATCGGAAATGATGTAATAATCGTCAACGTCGATGACGACATAAATAACAGGGCAATAAAGGATATGCTGGATTAATCCGGCATATCCTTTATTATTCTTCTTGTCCATTCTTCGGCTTCTGATATTGTTTCAATGGAGTCGATTTTTACCGGGGAATGCTTTAGCATGACTTGTTCATTTATGTTTCCTATATCGAGGAAGCTTATTTTTTTGTTTAAAAATAAATCCACGCACACTTCGTTTGAGGCGTTTAATACTGCCGGCATTGTACCTCCCGCCTTCAATGCATCAAATGCAAGTCGCAGACATTTAAATACCTCCATATCAGGCTTCTCAAATGTCAGAGTTCCTATATCTGTGAGAGACAGGCTTTTATAGCTGTTGTCAGTACGCTCCGGATAAAATAGGGCAAACTGTATGGGCACTCTCATATCAGGGAGTCCAAGCTGAGCAATGGTTGAATGATCTACGAATTCAACTCCAGAGTGGATTATGCTCTGCGGATGCACAAGAACCTCTATTTGTTCAGGTTCTATGTCAAATAAAAATTTTGCTTCGATTACTTCCAGACCTTTGTTCATGAGAGTTGCAGAATCAATGGTGATTTTTTTACCCATTGACCAGTTCGGATGCTTTAAAGCATCTTCAACCGTTACATTTTTCAGATATTCGGTATCTCTGCCTCTGAACGGTCCGCCTGAGGCTGTCAGCAATATTTTGTTTACCGCTTTATAATCGTTTGCCATCAGGCATTGGAAAATAGCACTGTGCTCGCTGTCAACAGGTAATATGGGAGCATTGTATTTTTCGGCTAATTCCATTATGTAGCTGCCTCCGGTAACCAATGTTTCCTTGTTGGCGAGGGCAATCTTTTTGTGCTTTTTTATAGCAGCAACAGTCGGCTTCAAACCAATCATACCCGATATGGCAGTTACTATAATTTCGCTTTTTCCAAATTCCGCTGCCTGTACCAGACCCTCCATGCCGGAGGTTATTTCTGTTCTGCAATCTGCGGGAAGCATCTTTCTCAGCTCTGACGCTTTTTCCTCACTCATGACAGAGCATAGCTCTGGCTCGAATTCCAGTATTTGTTCCTTCAACAGTCTTATATTGTTATTTCCGGTAATGGCACATACCTTCAGTCTGTCTGCATGCTCTCTTACTACTTCCAGCGTCTGTGTTCCTATGGAACCTGTGGAACCGAGGATACTTATGTATTTCATAGGGGTCTCCTTTGAGTGTTTGATGTCACTATTTTACCACATGTATGTGATATTGCAATAGTATAACGATGGGAGGTTACAGTACAGACTTGACAGGATTGTCATCCTGAGCGTAGCGAAGGATCTCATTTTTTAAGATCTGAGATTCTTCACCTGCGGTTCAGAATGACACGGGCTGCCGCCCGTGCAAAACAGGTCTGAACATTAACGATGGGAGAACATAACGATTGTTCCGTTAAAAAAAACACTTGTAATTATTTTGAGAACAGTATATTATAAATATTATTACTAATGACAGCGGAGGGGCTTATGTTTAAAAGTTATGAGAGTACAAGAAACTCTAAATTAAAGACGACTGCATCAAAGGCTGTGCTGAAGGGCATCGCTGAAGACGGCGGTTTATTTGTTTTGAGGGACATTGATAAATGTATTGATATAGAAAGTTTGATCGGTAAAAATTATATAGAAATTGCGGAAATCGTCATCGGATTGATGCTTGATGATATACCCATGGCTAAGATAAAGGAATGTGTGAAAAAGGCGTACACCGATAAATTCAGCAGTGACGAAATTACTCCTGTTGTAAAGGTCGGAGATTCATTTGTAACAGAACTATTCCACGGTCCCACATCTGCATTTAAGGATGTGGCACTTTCGATACTTCCGCATCTGATGACAACATCCTATGAAATGAATGATATAGATGGAGAGGTAATAATTCTTACCGCAACCTCGGGAGATACCGGGAAGGCCGCTCTGGAAGGCTTTAAGGATGTAAAAGGAACTCAGATTGCAGTTTTTTATCCGGAGAACGGAGTAAGTGAGGTTCAAAAAGCCCAGATGGTAACACAGGAGGGTGGAAATACTCATGTTTGTGCTATAAGAGGTAATTTTGACGATGCTCAGACAGGGGTGAAAAAAATATTCACCGATGAAACGCTTATAAAGGAATTTGGAGAAAATAACAAGCTGTTTTCTTCTGCCAACTCCATAAATATAGGGAGATTAGTTCCGCAAATTGCATATTACTTCTACACATACATTCGTCTGGCAGAAAAAAATGAAATCAGCATGGGAGATAAGGTCAACTTTTCCGTTCCCACAGGAAATTTCGGCAATATACTGGCAGGCTACTACGCCAAAACTCTGGGA
>JAFACY010000221.1 GCA_023425285.1 Bacillota bacterium | reverse complement strand
TAAAAATTACTCATTAATGTTTCTGATATTATACTAAAATCTAACATGATTATCCATATATTTTTTGTTATATTTGTGTCAGATTTTTTTGTCACATGTACTACATTTTTTTGTCACTTTTGCATTTAAAAGAAAAACGTATTCATTGAAATATTTTTCGAAGTCAACTATGCAGAAATTGTAGACATTCTACACATTTTAAATTTATTATACAATGTGGCATTATTTTTGCAAACTATATGTTATATTAATAGTGCATGAGACTGCACTATCATAAAAAGTACTAAGGTACAATATAATTTGGAGGGAAAAATGAAAAAAATGAAGAAGGTTTTATCTTTAATTTTAGCTCTTGCAATGATTTTTTCATTAGCAGCATGTACAACTCCCGGACAAAAAGAGCCTGTTAAACCGGAAGACAAGCCAAGCGAAGGACAAACTCCTGACCAAGGTTCTCAGCAGCCTCAGCAAACAGCAAAAATACTCAAATATTCTTTAACTGCTGATGCTCCTACACTTGATCCTCAATTAATGAACTCTATACCAAGTTCAACGGTTGGATATCACATTTATGAAGGATTAATGAGAAACCATGTTGGTGAAATCATTCCCGGTATGGCTGAAGATTACAAAATTTCAGAGGATGGAAAGACCTATACATTCACTTTGAGAGATGCAAAGTGGAGTGACGGTCAGCCTATAACAGCACAGGATTATGAATATGCACTGCAGAGATTGGTTGATCCCGCAACTGCAAGTGATTATTCATTCCTTGTAACAACACTTATTAAAAATGCAGGCGACATAAACTCAGGAAAACTTCCTGTAACAGATCTTGGTGTAAAAGCAGTTGATGAAAAAACACTTACGATTGAATTAAACAATCCTACAGGTTATTTCCTGAGCATGCTTTCTATGTCACAGTTATGTCCTGTAAGAAAAGATTTAGTTGAAAAATACGGTAAGGACTTCTCTGCCGATGCGGATAAAAACGTATACAGCGGTCCGTTCATGGTAAAGGAATGGAAGCATGAGGACAGAATAATCCTTGTTAAAAATCCTAACTACTGGGCTGCTGATACAATCAAGCTTGACGAAGTACATATTTTAACTGTTGCAGATCCTATGACTGCTGTTGCAATGTTTGAAAAAGGTGAACTTGACCAGGTTAACGTTCCTGCAGATGTTGTTGCAAACTACGAAGGTCAGGTTACATACTACTATGACGGTGCCAATGACTTTATAAAAATAAATATGGATGGATCTAATCCGTTAAAGAGCAAGGATTTAAGACTTGCAATCAACTACGCTTTAGACCGTGAAGATTATGTGCTTTTAAGCAGCAAAAACATGTATCATCCGAACACAAGATACGTATTACCTCAGGTAAAGGGTGTTGAAAATGATTACGGCGACGAATATCCATATGATGCATTCCCGTTGAATGGCGATACTGCTAAAGCTAAAGAGCATCTGGCAAAAGCTATGACTGAATTAGGTGTTACAGATCCTGCTAAGATTGAAGTTGAATTATTGACAACAGACGCAGAACGTACACGTATCGAAGCTGAAGTATTACAAAGTCAGATACAAACTGCTTTAGGAATAACTGTTAAAATAGTACAGGTTCCTTACAAGCAAAGATTGGCAATGGAATCAGATCATGACTTCCAGATGGTTGTAACAGGATGGGTTCCTGATTATCCGGATCCATTTTCTTACCTGGAATTATGGCCTACTAATTCACCTTACAACCACGGTTCATACAGCAGTGAAGTATATGACAATTATATAAATGAAGCATTAACCAACACTAATCCACAGGAAAGAATGGATGCATTATTCAACGCAGAAAAAACATTGCTTGAAGACGGTGCTATAGTTCCTCTCCAATTGAGAAGAAATGCTATGCTTTTAAATCCAAAGGTAAAAGGATTTGAAACATATTTTGTTGGTATAAACTATGATTATATGTTTGCAGATATAGAGCAATAATCATAAAACCCCTTCAAATAAAAAGATGATACTACCTATCATCTTTTTATTTGGAGGATGACATATAGACAAGGAGAACTTAAATGTTGACAAAACTTATTGAATACTTAAATGAAAACAAAATAGACGGCTTTTTTATTTCAAGACCTCAAAATGTAAGATATATAAGCAATTATACCGGTGACGATTCGTATTTATTTATTACCGGAAAAGAAAAATTCTTTATTACCGATCCGCGCTACACTGAACAGGCAGGATATGAATGTCCGGAATACACCATAGTAAACTGGCGTGGGAAAGCAAGCAGCGTGGCAAATGCAGTAAAATTAATAGCGGAAGAATCAGGCATGAAAAACTTTGCATTTGAAGGAGACTTTGTAAATTACAACATGTATGCTGAGCTTAAGCAGACAAACGCGGAAGTAATACCAGTGAACGGTATCATCGAAAAATTCAGGTCAGTTAAAAGTCCCGGAGAAATAAGAAATTTAAGAGTTGCCTGTGAAATAGCAGACAGAGCTTTTGACAGAATTATTAAAGATATACGTATCGGTGTTACTGAAAAAGAACTGGCTTCAAGATTGTCTCATTACATGGTAATGGAGGGCGCTGATACAAAGCCTTACGGAAATATATTGATTTCGGGTAAGAGGACTTCCCTGCTGCACGGTATCCCGTCAAACAAAACAATCGAATACGGCGATTTTGTACTGATGGATTACGGATGCGGCTTTAACGGATATCTGTCTGACATGACAAGAACCGTAGTAGTCGGAAAAGCAACAGAAGAGCAGCGAAAAGTCTACAATCTGGAGAAGAAAATGGTTGAGGATGCAACAAAGACTATGCTGCCCGGCACTCCCGCAATAAAGGTTTATGAAGCTTCAATCGAAGCTATCAAGGATACGGAATATTTTCAGTATCATTACAGCGGTATCGGTCACGGTATAGGATTGTTTGTTCATGAAGTACCGTTTATGGG
>JAFACY010000096.1 GCA_023425285.1 Bacillota bacterium | reverse complement strand
AAGTGGTCAAGTTTTGACTCCATTATTTCGTTCAAATCAAGGTTAAGGGCTGAACACATTGATGCTAAGTAAAACATAATCTCGCCCATTTCTTCTTCAATCTTTTCTCTGCATTTCGGACAAAGCTCTCCTTCGATATGATTTTCTAAATCAATTTGATTTTCTTCAAGAGTTTTGTTCTGAGAAAATAGTTGTTTTGTAGCATGTATTTCAATGCAGCCGCAGTGTGTGGCAGATTTAAAAACTGCTCTGTTGAGCATGGATGTTTGTTCGTCTAATTTTGTTACTACGTCTAAAATACTTTTATTTAATAACTGTAAATTAGTAGTCAGATTTTGAAATTCATTACAATCACACGACATTAAATTTCCAACTCCTTTCTTTCCTTATTTAAAATTATACTTAAAGACAAGCTTCTGTGTCAAATACTTTATTGCTACATTTTATAAACAAACTCTTTACTATTTAGCATAATTTTGGTTAAGAAGAATAAATATATAAAGAAGTTTAAATTAGGGGGATGTTTATGAAAAGGATTATAACCATTGTTGCAATTATAGTATTTATAGCTGCTCTGTTATTCTTTTTTAGATACATTAAGGGAAAGGATGCAGACAATGTAGGATTTGACAGTATTAAGCCTGAGGATATGCCAAAACAGATAACGGAAGTTCTGCCAAATTACAGAATGAAAGAAAAAGCTTTGGTGGCTAAGGTGAATGACGAAATTTATGTTGTTGTTACACGGGGAGAAAAAAACACTGCAGGCTATGAGGTTGAAATTGACAAATTAACAATGACAGAAGAAAACGGTGAAAAGGTACTTACTGTATATGCCGAATACATCGATCCGAAACCCGGAGATGTAACGGCACAAATTCTGACATATCCGTTTGCCGTTGTAAGAACCGATCTTGAAGAGCTGCCGCAAAAGGTTATTTTAGAAAAACAATACAAGAATTAGTATATGAAAAAAGGTGTCGCAGTTGCTGACACCTTTTTCGCATGTTTCAATATATCAATATGGTAATAAACTTATTTAACAACATTTTGCCCGGCGATACGACCGAATACAACTACGTCTGCTATGGCATTTCCGCCGAGTCTGTTTGCACCGTGAACACCGCCTGTAACCTCTCCGGCAGCAAATAATCCCGGTATTACATTTCCTTCAGTGTCCAGAACTTCGCATTTAGTAGTAACCTGTATTCCACCCATTGTGTGGTGAACCATCGGATATGTCAATCCCGCATAGAAAGGAGCTGCTCCGAATTCCTTATCAAATACAGTCCTGCCAAACGGGTCATTTCCTGTTCTCAATGAATTATTGAATTCATCAACAGATGCCTGAAGCTTTTCAACAGGTACGTTTATCATATTTGCAAGCTCTTCTATTGTATCTGCCTTCCATACATAACCGTTTCCGATTCTTTCATCCACGTTTGTTCCTGTGGTTGTCATTCCATCCTTAATTGTATTTGCATCAGATATGATGTAAAGCTGTGCATCTGTCTGTTCCAATACTGCCTTTGACAGCTCATCACGTCTTCCGTCCTCATGCACGAATCTGTTTCCTTCTTTATTTATATAGAACTGATTTTCAATATAAGGTGTGAATACTCCGGGTCCGTAAGTCGGAATAAGCTGAATCCACTCCATACCTACTAAGTTTGCACCAACGGCATCCGCCATAACAATTCCGTCACCTGTTGCAAACGGTCCGTTTGTTGTATCTACAGATTCATCCAATACAGCCCAGTGTTTGTTATATTTTTGTCTCATTTCCACATTGGCTCCGAAGCCGCCTGTTGCTATTATAACGCCTTTTTTTGCTGTTATTTCAAAAGGCTGTCCTTCTGTTGTAGTTCCCTTAACTCCTGTACATCTTCCGTCGGTCATTATCAGCTCTTCTGCCTTGCTGTCCAGCATTATTTCTGCACCGTGTTCCATTGCGTAATTAGCCTGAGGAAGTACGAAGGATGCACCCTTTGTACCAAGATCTGTCGTAGGTGTATGACTTCTCTTCCATGTTGCACCAACGGCAGCCTGAATCTGATCAATCCATTTTGCTCCCAGACCCTCAAGGAATTTTATAGCTTCAGGTGCATTATCACCTAATATATCAACCTTTTCTGTTTCCGCCACAAAATCTCCGTCAATGTATGTCTGCAATTTGTGGAATGACGGTGAGTCAAACAGGTATGTTGCGCCGGATGCCTTGTATTCGTTGAGCTCTTTCTCCAGTGTATCATGCCATACCTTCATTGCATCATTTACAGGTTCAACAGCCAATATTTTTTCGATTGTTTTGAGTTCGGCTTCAGACATAGTCTGCTCTTTTTGTCTTTCAGGGTCTGCTGCATTCAATGCACTTCCTGCAAGCAGCGTATTTCCGCCTACGGAACTTTGCTTGTCTATAACAATTACACTTGCACCTGCATCTATGGCTTCAACAGCTGCAGACATTCCCGCTCCGCCGGATCCTATTATAACTACATCAGCTTCTTTTTTGATAACTTCCGTAGATGCTGCTTTCTTTTCCACTGCCTTTGATATTTCTTCCTCTGTTGCTCCTGCTGAAATCAAAGCAGCCTTTACTGCATCAACTAAACCCTTGCTTGAAAAAGTGCAGCCTGATATAGTATCCACCGCAACCGATTGATTTTCAATTATCTGACTCGGTATTTTGTCGAATGCCGGATCACTTATGCCGGCACTTTCTTTATGCTCAAGCACGTTTATTTTTAAAATTTCACTGTCGCTTACTTCAACCTCGACCTTGATTGTTCCTCCGAAGCCCTGAGCCTCACCGGCATATTTTCCTGCCTTAAACATTGTGTCTTCACTTACCGGCTCCTTTGGAGCGTCTGTCTTGCTTGTACATCCTGTCATCAATGAAAATATCATTAAAACAGCCAATACAATTGATAATAATTTCTTCATTTTACTCTCCCGTTACATTAATCTAACATGTTTGTCAAACATGTTAGATTAATTATAATATTAACAAAGTATTCTGTCAATGATAATTTTATAACAATATTTATATAAAAAATCCCGTTTATTAAACGGGAAGAGATTTGATAAGTTTAATTTTCATTAAAATGATTCAGACTGCAAAGCTGTCTATACTTCTTTCTATTATGCGTATTATTTCAGGATCGGATAATACAGTCTTGTCTCCTGTGAAATATTGTATCGGAAGTCCATCCATAATGCTCAATATGAGAGATTTTATTTCACGAGATGAAAAATTTTTTGTTATTAATCCTTTTTCCTGACCGCTTTTAATTATATTTTCAATAATGGCAGGCACAGTGTTTGTTTTGTATTCAGCCCATCTGTCGGATTCGTCGATCATAATCTGGTAATATCGCTTATAAATCTTGAATACTCTTTTGCTTCCGTATTCAAGTTGTTTTTTAACGATAAGCTTCAATGCGTTAATTTCGTTTATTCCACGCAGTTCATTTTCATAATATTCTTCAAAAAAGTTTACATATCTGATGTATCTGTCAAGGAGCAAATCGTTTTTGGATGAAAAATAATGATAAAATGTTCCGACAGTTATACCTACCTCGGCACATATATCTCTTATGGTCATGCTGTCAAATCCGATTTCTTCAACCATTTTATCGACCGCTGCCCTTATTGCTTCTATGGTGGCATTATCGTGTTCTCTCACAACTATTTGTCTTTTCATTTTGTTCCTCATTTATTTTTATATTTTATTATTTATGCAGATATTAATTATTCACTATTTTAATTTTATACAATTTTACATTTCTTGTAAACATTTAATAATATTTTCACTTAATGTTTTCATGTATTATGTCGAATAATATTATTGGAGGAATAAATGATTTCTTGTCAAATTTTTTAGATAAAGCCAAAAATAAACATTCCTTTTTCGGTGAAAATAAAGTAGAATATTATAATAATGGTTGAAATTTTGTCATATTATGTTATTATATAAGTATTAAGAGGTGAAAGTGCTTTGATCGAATTTAATAATGTCACAAAAATATATAAAAATGAATTTACTGCGGTTAAGAATATTAATTTAAAAATAGAGAAAGGCGAATTTTTATTTATAGTTGGAAAAAGCGGTGCCGGAAAAAGCACATTAATAAAGCTTTTGCTCAGAGAAATAAACCCTAGCGAAGGGATTATAACTTATAATAATCAAAATATTACTAAAATCAGAAGAAGAAACATAGCAGAATACAGAAGAAATATCGGATTTATTTTTCAGGACTACAGATTGCTGCCTAAATCAACTGTATATGAGAATGTTGCTTTTGCAATGGAGATGATTTGCTGCAACGCTAAAAATATCAGAAGAGAAGTGCCTTTAGTGCTCAGCATGGTGGGATTGAGCGATAAAGCTAAATATTATCCGGACGAGCTGTCCGGCGGCGAGCAGCAGAGAGTTGCTATAGCCCGTGCTGTAATAAATAAGCCCGAAACAATTATTGCGGATGAGCCCACAGGAAATCTGGACCAGGAAACATCCAAAGAGATAATGAAAATCCTCACTGAAATTAACAAAAGAGGTACAGCAGTTATAATGGCAACTCACGACAGAGATATAGTAAATCAATATCAGAAGAGAGTTATTGAATTGAAGCAAGGTGTCATTATCAGGGATATGAAAGCAGGGGGATACAGTAATGATAATGAAAAAGCTTAACTATATTTTGAAACAAGCATTTAAAAGCTTATGGCGCAACCGGATGATGGGACTTGCCTCAATCGGTTCCGTAACAGCGGTTTTAATAATACTTGGCTTTGTTTTGATTATTGTTCTCAATGTGAATAATATCGCATTAGCAACAAAGGAAGCCTTTGATGAAATAGCGGTATACATTGACGATGACATTGATGGAGCACAGCTTGAAGAGCTGGGTAAGTCCTTCAGGGAAATAGACGGTGTAATGGGTGTGGCGTTTCAGACAAAGGAATACGCCATGGAAAGATATAAGGAAGAATGGGGCGATGATGCATGGCTGCTTGAAGGCATGAGATCAAATCCTTTGCCTAATGCTTATATAATACAGCTCTCAGACGTACAATATGCAGATTATGTTAAAAGTAAAATCGAAACCTTTGACGGAGTTGAGAGTGCACACTATTACCAGGATGCTGTAAACAGTCTCATAAAAATTTCTGATTTCGTAAAAAGAGGCGGCTCGGGAATTATCATAATATTGCTTTTAATAAGCGTATTTATAATATCCAACACAATAAAGATAACGGTTCTTAACCGACAAAGAGAAATTGAATTGATGCAGTACATCGGAGCCACAAACGGCTATGTTAGAGGACCGCTGCTGATTGAGGGCTTAATGCTTGGGTTGATTGGGTCAATCGCAGCAATTGTGATAATATTCTTCAGCTACAATTATTTAATTAAGCGTTTGGCGGGGGGATATGTTGCCATAGTTACAGGTATGGCAGGTTATATTGTCAGTATTGATATGATTTTAAATGACCTGATAATTATATTTCTTACTATAGGAATCGGTATTGGAATTTTGGGAAGCCTGATTTCTTTGAAAAAATTCTTAAGTGTATAGGAGAGGGGTTATGTTTAAGAAGAGTGTTGTATTTGTTTTAGTAATTATGAGTATATTAACTGCTTTCCCTGCATCGGCAGGGGGAAGTATTGCAAGTATGCAGCAAAAGCAGAAGCAAATTCAGAATCAGATTAATGAAATCCGCAAAAAAGCAGAGGAACTGAAGGGGCAGCAAAAAAGTGTACAGCAGGAAATTGATGCTTTGGACGGTGAAATAAGAGCCTTAAGCTTAGAGGTTGATAAGTACGAGCTTCAAAAAGAAGAAATAAACATGAAAATAGCTGAGTCTGAACAGCAAATTGAGCAGTTAATTCAGGATATTGATGAAAACAATACAATTTTAGAAAAAAGACTCAGGGTAATGTATAAAAATGGAACTGCAGGCTATATGGAGGTTATACTTAACTCTGAGAATTTAGTTGAAGCATTGACAAGAATGGATATGATAAAGCTCATAGTTCAAAGCGATGTTGAGCTTCTGAAAAGTATAAATGAACAAAAGGCTCAGGTTGAAGGTATAAAGGAACAGCAGGAAATTGAAAGATTGGAATTGACGGCAGTTATTAACAATCTCAATGCCAAGCAAAATGAAATAACCGTTGCATCCCGTTCCAAAGAAATATATATGACAAGTCTCAAGAAGGATATCAAGGAAATGGAGAGACAGCAGGCTGCGATGGACGAGCAGTCAAAGCAAATCGAGAGAGACATACTTGCCGCACAAAGAGCTGTTGAATATGTAGGTGGGGAATTTATATGGCCGTTACCAGGATATACTACTATTACCTCAAACTTCGGAGGAAGAGCAGACCCTATTACGGGTGCATGGTCAAGTCACGGAGGAACGGATATAAGGGCACCTTACGGAGTACCTATATTGGCTGCAAACAGCGGTGAGGTAATTTTTTCAGGCTGGCATTATTCATATGGCAACTACGTTATCGTAGACCACGGCGGAGGAATTGCAACATTGTACGCTCATGCTTCCAAGCTTTTGGTAAGCAAGGGAGATACTGTGCTCAGAGGAGACCCGGTTGCCTTGGTAGGCTCAACCGGCTACTCCACAGGAAACCACCTTCACCTGGAAGTCAGAGTAAATGGTGTAAGAAAAGATGCAATGTCGTACTACACGAAGAAACAATAGAAAAGCGATTATGAAAGGGGCACAATTTTGTGCCCCTAATTTTATTCATTGCCCATCCATGGATTATATCAGCGCTTTTTTCTTCTTTTCATCCATCAATTTATCAAGTTCATCTGCGTTCATAGTTTCGTTTTTCAGCAAATATTCTGCTATTTTTCTTATATTATCCTCATTGTCCCTGATAATCTTTATGGATTGTTCGTAAGCATCCTTAGTCATTTCCGAAGCTTCATCCTTGATGGAGTCAAGGTAATATTTGAAAAATCTTTCATCAATGCAGGTATTGTTAGTATTTTTCCCCATACCGTAGTTGCAGATTATTTCATATATTATATTTGTAGATTCCTTAATGTCATTTGATGCTCCTGTTGATATTTCACCTATAAAAATTTCTTCCGAAGCTCTTCCTGCCAGCAGGACAATTACTTTGTCCATGAGCTCCTTCTTGGTATACAGGAATTTATCCTCCGTTGGGAACTTAAGCACGTATCCCAGCGCTTTATCCCTCGGGATGATCGATATTTTCTGAACCTTATCTATATCCAGTACCTTTGCCGCAACTGCATGCCCCGCTTCGTGAAATGCAACGATTCTTTTTTCCTTGTCAGAAACGGTTGAATGCTTTACTTCAAGACCTGCAGCAATTTTTTCTATGGCAAATTCGAAATTATCTGAATTTATTTTTTTGCTTTTGTCCTTAATTGCCTTTAACGCAGCTTCGTTTGCTATGTTTGCAAGCTGTGCTCCCGAAAAACCGTGTGTTTTTACCGCAATATCCTTTAACTGTACCTTTTTGTCAAGGGGTTTATTTTTTGTATGTACCTCCAGTATTTTCAGGCGGGAATGAAAATTTGGATTACCCACATATATTTTCCTGTCAAATCGTCCCGGTCTTAAAAGTGCATCATCCAACAAATCCATTCTGTTGGTTGCTGCCACAACTATGACGTTGCTTGTATTGTTAAATCCGTCCAGCTCGATTAAAAGTTGATTCAATGTCTGATCCTTTTCATTGTTGCTTTCCGAATTCCTTTTAGCTCCTAAGGCATCTATTTCATCTATGAAAATAATGCTCGGTGCTTCCTTTCTTGCCCTTTCAAATATCATTCTGACGCGCTTGGCGCCCACACCTACATATTTTTCTACAAATTCCGAACCGCTGGAGTATATGAAGGTAGCTCTTGCTTCACCGGCAATTGCTTTAGCAATCAGTGTCTTGCCTGTGCCGGGAGGACCGTACAAAAGTATTCCCCTCGGAACCTTTGCATCCATCGACCTATATTTTTCTTCATTGTTTAAAAAGTCAATGACATCCATCAAATCATCCTTGATTTCTTCTAAACCCGCAACATCACCAAAGCCGGTCTGAATTTTGGGTTCTTCCGTTTTCTTTTTTTCAAAATATGTAGCAGATCCGACGCTTTCGTTTGATTCCTCCATATACATCTTTGAATCTTCACCTTTTTTTGTTGAAGAAATCATTCTTAACACGTAATATGCATAAAATAACATGGGTAAAAAAAACAGTATTGACAAAGAGTATCTATCTGAAACTATGAGAATAATAATATTGTATATAATAAAGGAAAGTGCTAAATAAAAATACTTATTTTTCATATAACCTCCTATGGATGAAAAAAGTTTTTTGTGATAGAATTATCTTTACCATAAGATAAAAAGTTATAACACTTTAAAAATAAAATATGTTGACATTTATTGTTATGTTGTATATACTGTAGTAGAAATCAAGAAGAAGTAACCGCTTCTCACCCTTCGGCGCTTTTAAAAAAGCTGTTAGTAGGGTTATGAATAAATGCAATATAATTTTGTATTATTTAAGATGGCGGTGATTGGGCTGTCTTTTTTTTATGAAGAAGGTAATTACAAATTGGAGGTGTAAATTATTAAGGAACTTCAAATCAATGAGCAAATTCGTGAAAAGGAAGTAAGAGTCATAGACTCTGATGGAACTCAGTTAGGTGTTATCAGTACAAAGGATGCATTAAAAATTGCCGAAGGTAAAAAATTGGATTTAGTCGTTGTGTCTCCGAGCGCGGAGCCACCGGTATGCAGAATCATGAACTACGGCAAATATAAATATGCTCAGTCCAAGAAGGAAAAGGAATCCAAGAAAAAACAAAAGGTTATCAATGTAAAAGAAATCAGAATGACTCCGAACATTGAGGATCATGATTTAAATGTTAAGGCAAAAAATGCTTGCAAATTCCTTGAAGACGGTGACAGAGTAAAGGTGGTCGTTCGTTTCAGAGGCAGAGAGCTTGGACATATGGAAGTAGGAAAAGAAGTATTGATGCAATTTGCTGAATTAACATCAGAATATGCTGTTATAGATAAGCAACCAATAGTAGAGGGCAAAAACATGACTATGTTTTTAGTGCC
>JAFACY010000092.1 GCA_023425285.1 Bacillota bacterium | reverse complement strand
AAATTATAAGAGCTGCAGCAAATTCCAAAATTTATCATCTCCTTTCTAATATGTTACCTCCTCAAAATTTCTACTCATTTCTTCATTACAAGCCAAATTATATATGAAAGATATTGCGGAACCTTGTTAAAATCTTTAATATTCTTTGCCAAATTATTAACAATTGTTAAAAAGACAAAATAAGGCATGTTTTTTTTTGTTGTTGAAGTCTGTCCATGTTTTATTTCTTCGTTTACGGTTTCGATTTTTGGTCAAAAAAAAACCATCTGTAAAGTTACAGACGGTTTCTTGCTGTTTATACCTTATTTCTTTTTGACAGGATAGCAAACCTCGGTCACCCATTCTTCGGGATTCTGTGTTTCATGGGGGCTGATATGATAGATATTGAACATGGCACCGTCAAACTCGTAGCCGTTATCACTTACCCAATTAGCAACCGCTTCATTGACCTTGTCGATTTGGTCATAACTGCCTTTATATGTGGCAGAGGCAATCTGTACGGAAGGCTCAGTTTTGAACACAACGTGTTCGGTGTTCGGGTAGCTGCCCTTCACGGATTTCTGCACCTCAACATCTACATCACTTTCCTTGTATTCCTTGTCATGGAAGATTGCAAGCGTATAGCAGGGATCGCCATCCTGAATATGGAGCGGTGCGATTTCCTGCATCATAAGGTGCCATAGGGTTCCCTCTTGATCATATTGGGGAATAATCTGCCTGACGCTGGCCACATAACGCTCCGACAGAGTTTTTAATGTTACATTGTAATTCATAGCATTTCCATCCTTTCTCAGACGCTTGATGGCTGTTTCAAGAAGCAGCAAACGGTGTGCCGTTTCATCGACCTGTACCCGAATCTCAGCCTGCCTCACTGCTAAAAATTCCGCCAGTGTTTGTGGATTATCATAGCTTTTAAGGATTTCAGCGATGGCGGCAAGTCCAAATCCCATATCCTTAAGTGCTATAATTCTACCCGCAATCGGCAATTGATCCTCCGAATAGTAGCGGTATCCGGTAAAGTCATCTGTGGTTTTAGGTATCAGCAGACCGATTTCATCGTAATGTCGCAGCATCCGTATACTAATCCTTGATAGTTTCGAAAAATCACCTATTTTCAGCATTTTTATTTCCTCACATATATGTGTTTTTTGAGCTCATCTACAGTATAGAGTATACCACAATGTGAGAGTCAATATTTTTTTCAAATTTATCTGGATGCCTCGTTAATGGCAGATTGCATATCACGTTTTACTTCTTCCACAGTAACACCATTCTGCCTTGCAATCTTGCGGTATATCCTCCTCATGCCCATTTGAAATTCCTCCTGAGTGTATTATATTTTCCAACAAAGTGGACCGATATTAGTCCCATTATAACAAGAATTCCCATTAAAATAAAGAATAAAAGGACTAAAATCAGTCCTAAAAATTCGAGAGGTTTTATATGGGCGAACAAAAAATAAAATCAGATACATACATTTCTATAGGGGAAAACATACGAGAAATCAGAATAGCAAAGAATATCGGGCAGACAGAGCTTGTGGGACTGTTACATTTGCAAGGTGTTTCTATTACTCGTGAATCTTTGGTAAAGATTGAGAGGGGAATACAGCACATTTATGCATCACAGCTCAAAGGAATTAAAAATGCTTTACAAACAACCTATGATGAGTTACTAAAATAAAAAAACAGCTATCCTTTGAAAGAAATAGCAGAAGTGCCGGTATAGCACAAGGGTCAAGATAAACGGCTTTGCCGCCCTTGTTCTATGCTGGCACTTCTATAAATTGGAGTTTAGCAACTTCTTTCAACCAAAAAATAATGCAATTTTGTCTCCCTTTTTCCGTAGATTGGTTATCTTTCTTCAAACGCAACTTAATCCTCCCAATCTTCAATTCCATACTTTTCAAGTAATGCTCTCGCCTGTTGTATCCCTTTATCATAGATATGTACAGACTTGGAGCGATGACTACCTTGATTTATAAACCCACTTTCCTCCAAGCAATCCAGGGCATTAAACGAATATCCTTTCCATGCACTATTTTCTGATGCGGAAAATCTATCCTGTTCACTAAACCTCGTCAAATACATTAGAATTAATGTAAGTTCTTTAACCGCTTCTTTTGTCATAGTTTTTTTCATTTATTATACCCCTTTCGTTCCTTAGTCATTTAACATTCTCACAATTTGCCAGGCAGTGTCTGACAAATGTCATCGTAATTTCCAATATTTTACCATAAGTATAATTAAAAAGATAGAAAAATACTAAGTATTTTGCGCATCTCCTATCTTTTAATTTCTTAAAATTTTTAATATGAAATGATTGAATTTATTCATAAAAAATGTTATGCTACCCGATGTAAACAAAAATGAATTACAAAATTGCAATTGGAAAGATTATATATTGAAGAACTTAGATAAGCTCTTTTTAAGGTGATAAAGAAAGGTAATAATATGATAAAAGTTGAAAACTTGTCCTACTCATTTCCACAAAAAAATCTATATAATAATATTTCATTTACATTAGAGGATGGTCAGCATTGCGCTTTTATAGGCACAAGTGGAAGTGGAAAAAGCACACTGATAGATATAATTATGGATCCAGAGAAATATATGTTTGATGGTAAATTAGAAATAGACCCAAATTGTAG
>JAFACY010000071.1 GCA_023425285.1 Bacillota bacterium | reverse complement strand
ACTTCTTTTTGAGCCAATTCCCATGCGTTTTTTGCTGAATTATTTAATCCGTTAGTCATATATTTCCTCCTTATTAATTATTGTAATATTTCATTTCTCAATATGTCTGCCCTGTATTTGTCTCTTTCCTTGGGGCTTAAGCCGCTGCCCGCTTTCAAGGCTATATTGCTTGGCTGAACCATGGTCATGAGACGGTACACATCCATATCTCTGGATAATTCAATAATATCCATTTCCTTACCAAGCTTCAGTATGGATAAAAGCTTCATTGATTCCTCCGCCGTCATCCTTCTCGCATTGGTCAGAAGACCGTATGCTCTGTAAACCTCATCCTCTATTTCATCATAATTATTCTTTTTAAGATGCTCTCTCAGTCTGACTTCCTTTTCGATTATCTGATTAACTATCTGCGTTATTTTTTCAATCAGCGTTTCTTCTCCCGCTCCCAGTGTGCCCTGATTGGAAATCTGGTAAAGATGTCCTATGGATTTGGTTCCTTCTCCGTATACACCTCTCACTGCCACACCCAGCTGCGATACACCATACAGCAGCTTTTCAATCTGATTTGTAATTGAAAGCGCCGGAAGATGAACCATGACGGATGCCCGCATCCCCGTTCCCATATTTGTGGGGCATGATGTTACATAGCCCAGCTCGGTATCAAACGCATAGTCAACGGATTCCTCTATTACATCATCAATCTTATTGCTTAGATCCCAGCATTCTTTTAATGATAGCCCCGGGCTGAGTGTCTGAATTCTGATGTGATCCTCTTCGTTTAACATAATCGAAACCTTTTTATCCTGACTCAGCAAAAATGCCGCTCTTTCCTTTTCAGCCAAAGCGGGACTTATGAGATGATTTTCAACCAATGCGCTCTTTTCTGTGCTGTTTAAGTCCTTCATATATGTTAATTCATAATTTAAATTTATTCTTTTGATTGCATTATCCACCTCTTGAACTACCTTTTCCGCTTCTTCAGATGTAATTTTTACAGGAAATTTATAATTTTTTAAATTTCTGGCTAATCTTATGCGGCTCGTTACTACTATATTATCCATATTATCACCCCTTAAACATTGCCTTCCATTTCACGGATTTTATCTCTCAAGCCTGCTGCCTTTTCATATTCTTCATTTTCTATTGCAGACTTCAATTCGTGCTTCAAATTTTCTATATCCTTTTTTATTCTGTAGCTTCCTCCGGATCTTTTAGGAATTTTGCCGGTGTGTGCTTCATGACCCTGTACATTTTTTACAACAGGCATTATTCTGCTTTTGAATGTATCGATACAGTCATTGCATCCGAATTTACCCGTTTTTCTGAATTCCTCATAGTCCATACCGCACTTGGGGCATGTGATCGCGGGAATGTAGGTTGAAGTGTTGTATGCATTGTTGAGCATTGCCGAAAACAAATTTTCCATAGAAAAATTGGAATTAAGTATGGATTGGTTTTTCTTTGCACATTCCTCACACAAATGACTTTCTGTTTTGTTACCGTTAATAATCTGAGTTACATGAACTCTTGCTTCATTTTTTCCGCATTCATTGCATAACATTTTTATACCTCCTGAAAATATCAATCATCGTCAACCGATACCAGTATCATTTCCTTTAAAAGCGAGGCTCTTATTGTATTCCTGTCATCATAGGGTATATTGTTCAGAGCCCTGTCACTCAGCATGCTCTGCATAATTTTAAATTCTCTGCCGCTTATTACATCTCTTTCCTTCAATGCCTTCAACACATCAAGTGCTTTGTTCAGTGTAATATTGTCTCCTATGCTTTCATTAAGTATTTCCTTAAGCTCATCAAATGATGACTGTACTCTGAATATCCTTATATATCCGCCGCCGCCTCTCCTACTTTCAACTATATAGCCTCTGTCATTATTGAACCTTGTTGAAAGCACATAATTAATCTGCGAAGGTGAGCAGTCGAACTGCTGCGCCAGAAAATTACGCTGAATGTCCACGGCTCTGAAATTATTTGCCTCTATCAATTCTTTTATAAAGCCTTCTATTACATCACTTAAATTTGACATTTACTCACTTCCTTTGTCTGACTTTAACTTTGACTTTCTTTGACCTTAAATTAATTATATCACTCTTTTTTTAGATTTCAATAGTTATTTTTATAATTTTTTTGTTTTGTATACAAAAAAATAAGCAGCAGAGATTTTTTCTCTCAGACTGCTGCTTCTGTTTTTATTTCATCAACCTTTTTCCATTTAAACACTATTGCACTCATTATAAACTTGAACACCTGATCCAGACCCATGCACAGCCATATAAACATTACATCCAGCTTAAACACGTAGGCTGACAGCAATGACAGCGGCACTCTCACCACCCATATGCCGACAAAGGATATGATCATCGGTATATTTTTGTGTCCGGCGGAGCGTATGATTCCGTTCAACACCTTGGACAAATTCTGAGGCGTCTGGATAAATCCCATAACTATGAGATAAACAACTCCTATTGACTGAATTTCGGGATTGTTTGTAAAGAAGCTCATAAAAAGTCTCGGAAATACAATTATCAGCATGGACGAGAAAAGACTTATGGCAGTTGACGTTGTTATTAACTGTCTCGTATAAATTTTCAACAGTTCTCCGTCCTTTTTACCTATTGCGTTTGCCGCAAGCGAGGTTGCAGCTATTCCGACACCTACCGCAGGCATTTCAGACATTATTTCTGCCTGCAGACCTAACTGGTATGCGGCGAAGGTCACTTCTCCGTATGACAATATTGCTTTACTCATTATGATGGCGGAAAACTGCCAGAACAAGCTTTCAAATGCAGCAGGTATGCCTACGGAATAGACATTTTTCAAAATGCCTCCATCCAACTTCAAGCTTACCTTAGTTATGACCGTGCTGAATAATCCGTGTCTTTTGTTATATAGGAGATATAGACCTAAAAGTGCTCCGCATGCCTGTGAAATCAAAAGTGCAACGGCAGCTCCCTTTAAAGACATCTCCGGAAAACCAAGCTTACCGTATATCAGTACATATCCCAGTATTACATTAATAATATTGACTGCTATCGCAATGTACATCGGTGTCTTAGTGTTACCGCATGCCTGAAATGCAGCCGTAACCGTGGACATAACGAGAAGAAACGGTGCCGTTAAAACCACTATCCTTAAATATATCCCCGCATTATGCAGCGTGGTGCTGCTGTCTGTAAAAAAGGACAATATGCTGTCAGAATTGGATAATACCGCCGCTATTATTACGGCTGACAATATCAATCCCGTAAAACAGGTTTGCTCAAATGTCTTTTTGCATTTCGCCATGTCATTTTCGCCTCTTGTCCTGGCTATAACAACAGTAGCACCTACCCCTATTCCCTTATATATGCACCAGAGCACTCCTGTAATCCGGGAGCATATACCCTGAGCCGATATGAGCGAAGGAGTCAGCCTTCCTATCATAGCCGAAGAAATGAGACCTGCTGATACCTGAAAAATATTCTCCAGCATAACCGGTATTATTAAAAAGAATATTTCTTTTCTTATCCGTTTCTTATCATAAATCTGATTTTGCATTTAATAAATTTACCTCATAATTTTATTTCATACTAATGTATTCTACATCACAACATGTTTAGATTCAAGTAGCTCCTTCATCAATATGAATTATGCAAGATAATATTTTTTTGATGCATAATTCGATTTTAGTACATTTATAAGCATTGGTAACTATAAAATATGTTCTCCGTTTTTATGTTACTAAAAGTAAATACATCGTTATATAATTGAATGTTTAGTTTTTATTTTTAAAAAACGCATTTATATGTTTGATTAATTTCAAAAAGTGTTATATTATTATATGTATTATTATATTTTTCGAATTTGAAAGTTTTAAAAAATATATTTCACAAATATTTGCAATAAAGGAGAATAGCTAATGAATAGTGTAATCAATAAAATTAATTTTGTTAATGAACCTATATTGAAGTATGAACAAGGCAGTCCTGAAAGAATTGAGCTTGATAAGGAATTGAAGACTCTTAAAGAGTCCTTTATAGATATCCCGGTTATAATCGGCGGGAAAGAAATACGTACGGGAAGTAAGGGAAGCTGCATTCTCCCTCATAATAAGAATAAAGCAATCGGTGAATTTCACAAGGCTTCAAAATATGAAGTTGAAATGGCAATTGAAGAATCCTTAAAAGCAAAAACTGAATGGGCTGAAATGGATTGGCAGTCAAGAGTGGCAATCTTCTTAAGAGCAGCCGAATTATTATCCGGACCCTGGAGAGCTAAACTCAATGCCGCAACCATGCTTATTCACAGCAAGACATATAAGCAGGCTGAAATTGATTCTGCCTGTGAATTAATAGACTTTTTCAGATATAACGCATCATGTCTGCCTGAAATTTATGCAGACCAGCCGATTTCTCCGGACAAGGTGTGGAACAGAATGGAATACAGGCCCTTGGAAGGCTTTGTATACGCAATTACACCGTTTAATTTTACCTCTATAGCAGGCAATCTGCCATGCGCACCGGCAATGGCAGGCAATGTTGTTGTGTGGAAGCCGGCTTCAGCCACAGTTTACACATCATATCTGATCTACCAGCTGCTTAAGGAAGCAGGTCTTCCCGACGGAGTGATTAATTTTGTACCAGGAAACGCCAGCGAAGTCAGTGATGCAGTATTGAAAAGCGAGCATCTGAGCGGCATACATTTCACAGGCTCGACAAAGGTGTTTCAGGATATGTGGACTTCTGTGGGCAACAATATATCAAATTACAGAAATTTCCCGAGATTGGTGGGAGAGTTAGGCGGAAAGGATTTTGTAATTGTTCACAATTCCGCCAACCTTCATTCGGCTGCACAGGGAATTATCAGAGGAGCATTTGAATATCAGGGACAAAAATGTTCTGCAGCTTCCCGTATTTATGTATCAGGAAGTGTATGGCCTGACATTAAGGAAATAATATTGAAGGAAGCAGCGGATATAAAGTTGGGCGATATTGAAGAAACAGACACATTTATGGGTGCTGTAATAGATCAGAAAGCATTTAACAAAATTAAAAAATATATTGATTTCGCCAAAAATTCTGACGATGCGGACATCTTGTTTGGAGGCGGCTGTGATGACAGCAAGGGATATTTTATAGAGCCCACAATAATACTGGCAAAGGACCCGCTTTTTAAAACTATGCAGGAAGAAGTCTTCGGTCCTGTGTTGACCATATATGTTTATGACGACGAAAAATTTGAAGAAACACTTGACATAGTTGACGGTACATCAAATTACGGTCTGACCGGTGCAATATTTGCCAAGGACAGACGCGCAATAGACATGGCGGAAAAGAAATTAATAAACTCTGCCGGAAATCTTTACATCAATGATAAACCGACAGGTGCGGTTGTGGGACAGCAGCCCTTCGGAGGTGCGAGGAAATCCGGAACCAACGATAAGGCAGGATCAAAAATTAATTTGATGCGCTGGATAAGTCCGAGGGTTATAAAAGAAACCTTTAGCAATTAAATACTTTTAATAAAACAGGCAAAGACGGCAGAAACCTTAAAAATTTCTGCCGTCTTTATTTTAATAACAGCTTACATGTCAATAATTTGTGTAATTTGCAAGCCTTATGCTGTTTTTGAAATACAAATTTCAAAAAAGCTTGTGCAAACGTATTTCATGTTGTATAATTGTTATGTTCACGGACCGCTATTCGAAAGAAGACCGGGGTGTTTTTAGGAGGAAAAAATGAGAGTTAAATATGTTCCAGAACCATTCAGAATTAAAATGGTTGAAACGATCAAAATGACAACTCGCGAAGAAAGAGAACAAAAAATCAAGGATGCACATTACAATGTATTCAATCTGAGAGGAGAGGATGTATACATCGATCTTCTTACAGATTCCGGCACAAATGCCATGAGCTCAGAACAATGGGCAGGAATCATGCTGGGAGATGAAGCTTATGCAGGAGCAAAAAGCTATTTTCGTCTTCTTGAAACGGCTAAAGAAATATTTGGATACAGTTTCTTCCAACCTGTGCATCAGGGCAGAGCTGCAGAAAAGGTTTTATTCCCTTCATTTCTTCACAAAGGACAGTTTGCTATTTCAAACATGTTTTTTGACACTACACGTGCTCACGTGGAATTGGCAGGCGCACGTTGTATAGATTGTGTTGTCGAAGAAGCAAAAGATCCTGAAAAACGCGCTAAATTCAAAGGAAACATGGATGTCGTAAAATTAGAAGAATTAATTCAGGAACATGGTCCTGAAAATATTGGTCTGATTGTTATGACAGTAACCAACAACTCAGCAGGCGGACAACCCGTATCAATGCAAAACATGAAGGACGTTGCTGCTATTTGTAAAAAATACGATATCCCGTTGGATATTGACTCAGCAAGATACGCAGAAAATGCATACTTCATAAAACGTGATGAAGAAGGATACGAAAACAAATCCATAAGAGAAATAATTCGTGAAATGTTCTCTTATGCAGACATGTTATCAATGTCAGCCAAAAAAGACGGAATCGTTAATATGGGTGGTATGATAGGTGTTAAGGATGACAAGAAGTTTGCAGACACCATTTTGAAAATAAAAGCAAACTGTATAAGCTTTGAAGGCTTTACAACTTACGGCGGATTAAACGGACGTGACTTGGAAGCACTTGCAATAGGCTTGAAAGAAGCACTTGAGGAAGATTATCTGAAATATCGTATCGGTCAGATGGAATATCTGGCAGGTCTTCTGGATGAAGCAGGCATAGCTTATCAGTCACCTGTAGGCGGTCATGGACTGTTTATAGACGCAAAGAAAATGCTGCCTCAAATACCATATTATGAATTCCCTGCTCAGACATTAGCTCTGGAGCTGTACAAGGAAGCGGGCATAAGATCATGTGATATAGGCTCATACATGATGGGAAATGACCCTGATACAGGCGAACAGATTAAATCGGAATTCGAATTCACTCGTCTTGCAATCCCGAGAAGAGTTTACACTCAGGCTCACCTGGATGTTATAGCAGAAGCTCTCATAGCAATAAAGGAAAGAGCTCACGAAATCAAACGCGGCTACAAGATTGTCTGGGAACCACCTATACTAAGACACTTCCAGGCACACCTGGAACCATTAGAATAATAAAAAAATATAGCTGCAGCGACATGCTGCAGCTTTTTAGATTAAATTTCAATTTTGACATTATATTCATCCATCCAGGTATTGATCTGAATAAAGTAAGCAATAAGCTGTGGTCCTGTCATTAATTGTCCGTACCATGGCTTTTCAAATGATTTTCCGCCGGTATTTACTATCTCATTAACTCTCCTGTCATCTATCAGCTGATGAATCGGAGAATTATTATCGGAAAGAATTTCTTTCATCCACTTCTGGACAGCTTCTGTATAATCTATATGATGAGTTTTTGGATATGGACTTTTTTTCCTTTCAATTATATCATCAGGCAATATACCTCTGAGTGCTTCCCTTAACAGCCCCTTTTCTCTTCCATTGTAAAGTTTAAATTTATTAGGTATATTATAAGAATACTCTACTATACGATAATCCGCGAAGGGTACCCTGACCTCAAGACTGTTGTACATACTCATTCTGTCTTTCCTGTTGAGCAGAGTCATCATGAACCATTTAATATTTAAATAAAACAATTCTCTCATTCTGGCTTCTTCTTTGGATTCACCTGCAAGCTTTGGAACTTTCTTGATTGTATCACTATACCTTTGAGCTACATATTCTTCCAATGGCAATTTTAAGAATTCTTTATTGATTATTTCATTGCGTTCCTTTGATGATTTAGACCATGGAAAGGTATCAGCATTAATATCCTCAGGACGTGTAAACCATGGATAGCCTCCGAATATCTCATCAGCACATTCACCTGACAGAGCTACAGT
Organism: Bacillota bacterium; assembly: GCA_023425285.1. Classification (GTDB taxonomy): domain Bacteria; phylum Bacillota; class Clostridia; order Tissierellales; family Sedimentibacteraceae; genus Sedimentibacter. The sequence continues at coordinate 5,753 of JAFACY010000071.1, read as the reverse complement.
CGAATTTTTTCTGATTTCTTTGCAAAATAAAAGTAATGATGAATCAATGTCTGCCATTCCGGGTAAATCATTTGCCAAAACAGCATGCTTTAACGCTTCAACTAATTCTATATTGTCCAATATGACCGTATGATGATTGCTTCCTATGAATTCTGACATTCTTTCTGCCCACGCCTGATCTGAAGTAGGCTGGAAAAGATTCTTCTGAAAATATTTATCATTGTCTTTATAATCGATAGAAAATGTATCAAGTGTTTCTTTTCCTCTGTTTTTATAATAATTTGAGGCAATTGCAGATATTGCACTTGAGTCTAAGCCTCCCGAAAGAAATGTACACAAATGCACATCAGATACCAATTGTCTTTCAACAGCATCTACAAGCAAATTTTTTGTAGTTTCAATTGTGGATTGAAGGTTTTCTTCGTGTGGTTTTGCATCCAGTTTCCAGTACTCATAATTTTTCGGAGTATTGTCCCTGTAAATCAAATAATGTGCCGGTTCAATTTCTTTTATATCTTTAAATACGCCGATGCCGGGAGTTCTTGCAGGTCCCAGGCCGAACATCTCCATAATTCCCTCTTCATCCATTACCGGCTCCACCAACGGATTAGCCAGCAGAGTTTTTATCTGAGATCCAAATATCAAATTATTATTTTTTATACTGTAAAATAGTGGTTTTACTCCGAGGGGATCTCTTGCTAAGAATAATGTTTTTTCATTTTCGTCCCAAATTCCAAAAGCATATATACCGTTTATATGGTGTACACAATCAGGTCCCCATTCAATAAATGAAACTAACAAAACTTCTGTATCTGAGTATGAATTAAATTTATGTCCCTTTAATTTAAGCTCATCTCTGACTTCATCCGTATTATATAGCTCACCATTATATACCATTACATAACGTCTTTCTCCTACATTACGTTCCATAGGCTGTTTTCCGCCCTCAGGATCTACAATAGTTAAACGTCTGTGACCGAATAAAGCATTTTCGGATTTAAAGTATCCACAATCATCGGGACCTCTTTCCTTTAGTGTTTCTGTCATTTTTTCCATAATACTTATTTCATCCGAAAAACTAATATTTGTATTTACCCATCCTGCTATTCCGCACATCTATTTTCCTCCTGGATTTTAATTAAATAAAAATATTTTATGTAAAAATTGATTAATTGTGCTGAACTTTTCTGTTTACAGCAAATTTGATTAATCTTTTATTACTTATCTTCACAATAAAACATGGTATTCATATTATATAATACATATATCATACCATCGCCTCGGCAATGCAAGCAAACTTGCGCTGCACTCGGCTCAGATATGATAGAATGTCATCAGAAATACAGGAGGTTCTTATATGATATCGAATAACAGAGAATGTCTCTCCATAGGGCGGATAGCCCCTGATTTTACTGTCCTGACGACCCAAGGGGTAATAACATTATCGCAATATGCGGGAAAATGGGTATTGCTGTTTTCTCATCCGGGAGATTTCACTCCTGTGTGTACCTCTGAGTTCATTGCGTTTACACAGCTTGCTCCGGAATTCGAAGAAAGAAATGTACAGCTGTTGGGCATAAGCATAGACAGCAACCCGGCACATCTGGCATGGCTGTACAATATACAGCAATTCACGGGAATGGAGGTTCCCTTTCCTTTGATAGCCGACAGAGATGCAGAAATTTCAAGACTCTACGGCATGGTCAATCCCGACAGAATATATGAAGAAAGTGTAAGAGACGTATTCATCATAGATCCCACACGCCGGATACGCTCCATACTTACATATCCCGCCACCAACGGAAGAAACATGTATGAACTTTTAAGATTGATAGATGCTCTTCAAACAACCGACAGATATGGGGTTTCCACACCTGCAAACTGGATGCCGGGACAGCCGGTCATAGTTCCGCCTCCATATACATATGAAGGGCTTTTAGACAGAGCTTCAACAGTCCCCAATCCGGATACAGCATGCCTGCAGTGGTATCTGTGCTTCGAAAACTACAATGACCTTGTTCCGATTAATCCTGATGCAGTGGCAGCCGAAGAAGATTCTATGTAAGTCAAAGGCTGATACAATAAGCTTATTATTGTATCAGCCTTTACGTTATATATTTTAATACAGAATTATTCGGTTGGATTTTCACATATACCCATAAATAGGATTCCTTCATATTGGGACGTAACCGCATAGATAAATGGTCGGTTAAGAATCATTTCTGCACGCCCTTGTGGCGGTGCACCGCCCACATATCTGATATCCGTAAAAGCGGAAGCCTCCACCCCATCCTCGTCTATGTCAATATGAGTTTCCTGCATTATGCTGCTTATATAAGTTATGTGGTCGGTCATACCGGTAAAATCAGCGTCTTCCGTAAATGCCGAGTTTACACCGAGATTTTTAAGAGCATCCGTCAATGACAGCTTCGAGCTGAAGCTGAACTTAGGTATTTTCCATACTACATCCCCATGGTATTCTTCTCCGCCTTCAAAAGCTACCTTCATCTGCTCCGGAGATGAAATCAATTCATAGGGTGATATCCCCTCATCAGGAAGTATAAATATCATCTGACTGTTATTTTTCATGTTTAAACTTGCCCGGATGAAACCATCACCTTTGAAAAATCGTGCTGAACCGGATTCTCTATTCATAAAGTCACATCTTACTTCTTCTCCGTTCGAAAGATAAAAGGTGTCCTCAGCAGTCTTACTTTTATCAAAGCGGTTAGTCCATTGGTCATAAAAATAGACAGTATTTAGTATTGATAGTATTTGTTCCGTATCTGTTTCAATTTTTGGAGATAACGTACCGTTTGTATTTGCTGATATCCATCGAGCCATAGCTTCAGCCGTTTCTTCTTTTGCAAAATCAACACTGTATGAGCTTGCATAGAAATTTTCTGCCGCTTTCTTTACAAAGTCATCTTTAAATTCAATCTTATCGCCATTCATATCATCGTCCATCCAGATTGAATTTGCAATTTTGAGCTTTCCTATTTCATTGTCCTTGTAGAGCAGTCTGTATAAATTCCCGCATTGTTCAGAAAGCATTTTAGAATCATCCACACCCAACAGTTCAAGCAATTGAGCCTCTGTTTCATTTTTTGCACCGGATGCAGCCATTGACAGGGCGTAATACAATGACAGCGGAGAATAATTTATGTTTTTCCCTCCATCTTTTTCCCCATTCTCTGAAAAAATAAAAGAAGCCGTATTGTACGAAAAATCATTGATTGCTTTAACAAAACTTTCTTCAACGGGATTTTGATTTATAATCTCTCTCCGGGTATCAAAATCATGAAAAGCATATGCCCTTGGATAAACAATATCTAAAATCGGTCCGATGTTTGAAATTTGTTTTTCCTCTCCAAAAAACATCCAGCCTATCGCAGCAATAACCGTTATACAGGCGGCAGCAGTCCATTTTCTCCATGCGCCTGTTCTTCTGAGCCTTGTTACCCTTGCCTCCTCTATCATCTCATCCGGAACATCTGTAATGGCATCGAATATTTTCTTTTCATTTTTTTCGTTCATAAACTTCCCTCCCTTTCCAATGCATCCTTTAGTCTTTGACGCAGACGATACATGCATCCCGACAGCTTAGCCGGTGTTGTGCCGCATTCACGCGCAAGCTTATTTATCGGATCACCGAACCAATATCTGCGCAAAAATAACACCCTGTCATCCTGAGGCAGTGTGCATAGCCACTCGCTTATGACCCTCGTCAGCTCCTTTGCTTCAATCTCCCTTTCCACACTATTTAAAGAAGGGATACAGTCAGATAACTCGGAAAGAAGTGCATCAGCTCCATCATACCGTTTCTTTGCTCTGTTTTCATGCCAGCGGTTAATTGACAGATTACGCACTATACGTCCTAAGTATGCAGTAAGAGAATCCGGCTTTTGAGGCGGTATCGCATTCCACGCCTTAAGATACGTTTCATTTACACACTCTTCGCTGTCCTCATGATTTGACAATATGTTGAGTGCAATGCTGTGCAGCAGCCTGCCGTATTTTGTATTGGTTTCCTTTAATGCTTCCTCATCCCGCGACCAATACAGCTTAATAATCTGCAAGTCATCCATGAGCCCCTCCTTCCTGTGCAAATACTCTTTTTATTATAAGACAGGAATTTATTAAAAATATTTGCCTGAAATAAAATTTTTATATTATCAATATGGATTATATTAATCTTTAAAGTAATTTTAATCATATTATACACTGTTTGCCAATATCTTGCCATATCAGTGTTTGCAATTAAATTTTCAGGCATTATGTTGCTTTTTGCTTTGAACAAAGCTACACTGTTAATATAATGACATGGGGGAACGAAATGAAGACACTCAATAAAAAAATAATTATGATTACAGCTTTTCTGACAGTCCTTCTTGCAGGCTGTTTAGCTGTGAAAGTCGAAAATACTGCAGGAATAACTGATACGGATGATAATATTGAGGAAATTGAATACACCGAATTTGAAAACGGAGCAAGAATTAATTTCACACAAAATGTATCCAAAGAAAAATTCACGGTTGATATAAAAACCGTTGAATACGAGCATACAATTGAAGTGAAAAATTCTGACTGTGAGATACTTATAAACTCACAGCTGTTCGGTAATAATTTCTATCCGGACTTCGTCAAGGTTCTGGATTTAAATGTGGATGGTTACCTGGATTTGCAGATTATGCATGGACAGGGAACAAGAAATAATGATTACAAGCTTTATATTTACAATGCCGGCACAAATGATTTTATAAAAATAGACAGTGATAATTATCTGCTGTCAACTGTCGAAGTTCGTAACGGTTACATATACAACTGGACAAATGAAACCCCCGAAATAAGATACCCGGAATATTTTCTTATAGAAGGAAATAAGCTTGTCAAAAAGGGCGGTGGTGAATACGAAGAAGAAATTCCGGGAACGGAGCAATGATAAGAGGGAGGAAAAATGGAAATATTCTCAGAAAAAATGATTGAAGCAATTGAAAGGGAAATGAACTATTGGGGCATCCCCGGAGCAGCAATATCCGTGATTAAAGACGGACGGCTTTTTGATACCATAGGACTTGGATATGGAAATATCGAAAAAAATCTCAGGGTAAATGCGGACATGCAGTTCGGTATCGCATCATGCTCAAAGTCTATGACCTCAGCGCTTATTGCAGTCCTTAAGGACAAGGGAATATTGGACTTTGATGAGCCTGTTACAACATATGCACCCAAGCTCATAATGTATGATGTTGCCGCGAAGGAAATGTCACTGAGAGACATGCTGTCTCACACAACAGGCTTTGGCTCACACGACGTTCTCTGGACAGGATACGGTGAAAGAGATGACCTGGCCGGCAGACTCAGATTTATCGCGCCGTGTACAAGCTTCAGGGACAAAGCAATATACAGTAATGTGATGTATGCGTTGGCAGGCTATGTTGCCGAATGCGCAACAGGTGAGTCCTGGGATGATCTGATGCAGAAATACATATTTGATCCTCTTGATATGACACGTACCAACTGCTCCGCAGATGTTATGAAAACGGATGCAAATTTTGCATGGCCGTACCGCCATCTCGACGGCAAATGCAGAGCCATCGATCTGTGGAACGTAGATATGGCAGGACCTGCGGCATCTGTTAATTCCACAGCCAACGATATGGCTAAGTGGCTGATGATGCACATTGCAGGCGGCAGGACGCAGGACGGCTCAATGCTGATACAGCCTGAAACATTTAAGAAAATGCACTCTG
>JAFACY010000017.1 GCA_023425285.1 Bacillota bacterium | reverse complement strand
TAAGCCCATGCACGATAAGATGGTGAGTCTCGGTGTTATGGAATGGCTGGAGGAGGAAAAAGAAAAGGGAACCATAAAAAACATAGGTTTTTCTTTTCACGGCAGCAAGCAGGATTTTGAATTGATTGTAAAGGCGTATCCCTGGGAATTTTGCCAGATACAGTACAATTATCTTGATGAAAATAATCAGGCAACGAAGTCAGGCTTGATTTTAGCATATGAAATGGGTATACCGGTAATTATTATGGAGCCCCTCCGGGGAGGCAGGCTGGTAAATAATTTACCGGATGAGGTTATGAAAAAATTCAAGGGATATGATGAAGACAGATCAGCTGCCGAATGGGCTCTGAGATGGATATGGAATCATAAAGAGGTGGATGTGATTTTGTCAGGAATGAACAGCATTGAGCAGCTGAATGAAAATGTAAGGATTGGAGATAATGCGAGACCCAATTCTCTAACGGTTGAAGAGCTCAGGATTTTTGACGAAGTCAAGGATATCATGATAAATAAAACCAAAGTTCCATGCACAAGCTGCGGGTACTGCATGCCCTGTCCATACGGCGTCAACATACCGGGATGCTTTACAGCTTTAAATGATAAGTATCTTCTCAATTATAAAAATTCGAGATGGAAATATATACAGACGGTGGGCGGATTTTCTGCGGAGCCTGCCTTTGCATCCAAGTGTACGGAGTGCGGCAAGTGCGAAAAACACTGTCCTCAGAATATTGAAATAAGGAAGCAGCTAAAGGTTGTGAAAAAAGAAATGGAGGGTGTTTTGTTCATGCCTTTCATTTCATTGGCAAGAAAGGTGTTAAGGATTAAATAAAAAGATGGAAGCTCCACGAAAAAGAGCTTCCATCTTTTTTTATTTTAATTTGCAAACATTTGTGTCCAGTATGGTGTTCCGTTGGCATTTGTGGCGTAGCCCACACCTATTCTGCTGAAGTCAGGTGACAAAATGTTGGCCTTATGACCTTCCGAATGCATCCATTCAGCCACTACGGCTTCCGGGCTTCTTTGTCCTGATGCGATGTTTTCACCCGATATTGAAAAGCTGATTCCTTGTTTTTTCATCATTTCTCCTGCACTGCCGTATGTTGATGAATAGTGGGAGAAATAGTTATTGTCAGCCATGTCCTGTGATTTTAATCTTGCAACATTTGAAATGGACATGTCCAAAGTGAGAGGATCTAATCCATTTTTTTGTCTTTCCGCATTTACCAGCTGGGCAACTCTTGACTCAAAACTCGAGGCTGAAGCAGCCGTTGCTGATAATGCCAATATAATTACTAACGCTAATGCTAAAATTTTTCTTTTCATATAATACTCCTTTTCAGTGTTACCCCCCGGTTCCTGCATTAGGAGAGGTTGAATGTTAAAAGTATAGCATGTATGTTCATTATATGTAACCCTCAATTATTTGCTGTGTTGGAAATCATTTGAATTCAGCCATATTCTTCCTGTATCTTGAGGGTACAAACTGAAACTGAAGCTTGTAATTAACTCTTTCCTTGATTGCCAGATCGGTGAAATATTGCTTCCACAAGCTTTGTATTATTTTTTCGTTTTGAGATTTTTCAATGTCATTTATGTGGATGTTCTCTTTTATTTCCCAGGAATTATCTGCGTAGATCAATCCTTTTTTTCTTTTTTCATCGTAAATAATAAATTTTTCGTACTTGTACCTGTCAGCAAAGTGTTCGGCCATCAGCAATACGATGTCATTGTCCGGCGAAAATTTAGAAAACAAAAATCCTCCTGCATCCGAAAAACGGAGTATGCCTAAAAATCTGTGAACCTCATTTGCCACTCTGAGATAAGTCTTGTTAATGAGCAGGACCTTCTCGTGAGTGTAGAAATTCATTGTGTTTTTTCCGTATTTAAAACCGAATATGAGAAAATCAAGTATTGTATTTTCCTTATAGTTTAAATCGGACAAATAGCAATAAAAGACTTTAATATACGCCTCGTTTGAAATTTTATCGATTATGGCATCTGACACAGTCCTTGCCTTTTCCATATCCGTATCAACTATCCTGCAATCGTTAAGCATATCCTGCTGATATTCTGATAAAAAATATATGCCATTGACTTTTGCTTTCTTGTAATGATAATAAATGCAGGTTAAAAGACCTTCAAAGGTTCCGTCATATAAATAATCCATAACATACCTCTTTTACACAAATTCAAAAATTGAAAGCTGTTTTTGTGCTTCCTTAAATCTTAGTTCTGCCCGGATTGAATCGGGCTCCATATTTATGTTGCCGTAATATTTTCCTTTAACCGTAATAAAATATCTGGCTCTTTTTAATACGGTCTTCATTTTTTTCAATGAATCGTATGACAGCTCTGCATTTTTTCTTTCCCGGATAATTCTTTGTGCACTTGTAACACCCAGACCCGGGATTCTCAGAAGTTCCTCATATGATGCCTTGTTGATTTCTATGGGAAATTTATCTATGTTGCGCAGAGCATACATCATTTTGGGATCAAACTCCAGGTCTAGATTGTGATCAATTTCCGTAAAAAGCTCACTGCTGTGAAAATAATAAAACCTCATGAGCCAGTCCGCCTGGTATAAACGATGCTCCCTTAAGAGCGGCGGCATGGTGCTGACTGCAGGCAGGTTTGGTGAAGAAACAACGGGAATGTATGCGGAGAAAAACACACGCTTCATCCTGTAGCTGTCATACAGTCCTTGGGATGTGCTCAGTATGGTTTTGTCACTGTCGGGGGTGGCTCCTATAATCATCTGTGTTGACTGACCTCCCGGAACAAAGCGGGGAGTGCTTCGAAAATGTTTTTTGTCCTCTATAGTCCTTGCTATTTCGCCGGTGATCAGGGACATGGGTCTCACTATATTTTCGATTTTTTTCTGAGGAGCCAATAAACTCAGGCTTTCCCTTGTGGGCAGCTCGATGTTTACACTCATTCTGTCCGCGAGCATGCCGGCCTTCTGAATGAGCATATTGCTTGCGCCGGGTATTCCCTTTACGTGCACATAGCCCCAGAAATTATATTTGTATCTTAAAAGCTCGAGCACTCTCAGCATGTTTTCCATGGTGTTGTCAGGACTTTTCTCCACTGCTGAGCTTAAAAACAGACCCTCTATGTAGTTTCTCCTGTAAAATTCTATGGTCAGCTCAGCAATCTCCTCCGGAGTGAAGGTTGCTCTTTCCACGGGATTGGTCACTCTGTTCATACAATAGCTGCAGTCGTAGATGCAGTCATTTGTAAGCAGAACCTTCAAAAGAGATATGCATCTGCCGTCAGAGGACCAGGCGTGACAAATTCCTGAGGCAGACGCATTGCCTATTCCGCCAACACTGTTGTTCTTTCTTTCGACGCCGCTTGAAACGCAGGATACATCGTATTTTGCGGCAGCGGATAAAATCTTTAATTTTTCAAAAACATTTTCGTTCATAGTACACCTGCGATTATTAAAGAATAATTTGTTAAATGTATTTTAGCATAATTTATGCAACATGTCAAACAAATGTTCGATAAAATTTGAGTTGCAACATGGTGTTAATAGGCTCTTTATTTTCGGGCAAAATGGGCTTTTTGAATTTAATTAATTGCATTTAATTTCATTTTGTCGTATTATTGTTTTAAATGTAATTTAATGGGTATTTTTAAATTATACAAGGTAGTTGGGAGTGGGGACTTTGAAAAATAATAATACAGAATCAAAATTGTTCAATGAATTAAACAATTTTATAAAAAGTAACGGTGCACTGACCATTGTATTGAAATATGGTGTCTTTGGCGTACTGTGGATTATATTGTCAGATTCTTTTTTATATTTCTTAGTAAGTGACTCAGCACAATACAGAAGTATCCAGACATATAAAGGATGGATATATGTTGCACTGACCATGATTATTATTTATATTCTTATAAGTCGCAGGGAAAAAAGAATAAAGCATGCCATAAATGAATGCAATAAGGCAATAAGTGAGTGTAACCTGGCAACAAGGGAACTGGAGCACATTGCATATTACGATACATTGACGGGGCTTCCTAACAGAACTATGTTTTTCAGGAATGTCACAAACGTGGTTAACAGCTCCGAATCAAAATTTGCAATTGCATTTATTGATATAGATAATTTCAAGTTTATAAATGATACATTGGGGCATCATGTGGGTGATGAGTTTTTAAAGTACATGGGAGATAAAATTTCCAATGAATTTGTGCATTCCGACATGGTTGCACGGGTCGGCGGCGATGAATTTGCGTTAATGATTAAAAGCTATGCGTCCAAGGAAGAGTTGTTGACAAAATTAGAGGATTTAATAAAGGTTCTTGGTGAAACGTGGAATTATGGAGCGAGAGATTTTTTCATTACAGTCAGCATGGGCGTCGCGTTTTATCCTGAGAATGGACAAGACTTTGACACGCTTCTGAAGCATTCGGATATCGCCATGTATAACGCCAAGACAGACGGCAAAAACAAAATTTCGTTTTATGAAAAGAACATACATGAAAAATCTAATAATTTTATTCTGATGTCAAACAAGATCCAAAAGGGACTGACAAACAAGGAATTTCTACTCTATTATCAACCCCAGATTGAACTTAAAACAGGAAAAATAACCGGCATGGAGGCTCTTGCCAGATGGAATCATCTCGGTAAGGAGTTTATTCCGCCCGCTGAATTTATTTGTGTTGCGGAAACAACGGGACAGATTTATGAACTGGAAAGCCGCATAATCAGAAATGTAATGGTTCAAAAGAAGGAGTGGGAGGAAAGAGGCTTGAAGGATTTGGAGTTGTCCTTCAACCTGTCCAGTAAATCTCTCATACGAGATACAAATTTCAGACAAATAGAGAATATATTATCCGAATATAATGTGGATTATAGAAACATTGTAATCGAAATAACTGAGACTGCCGTAATTTCCAATATTGATTTAGCTGTGGAAAGATTAAATGCTTTGAGAAAAAAAGGATTTAAAATTGCACTTGATGATTTTGGTACCGGATTTTCCTCTTTGACATATCTGATGATGCTGCCCATTGACATCATTAAGCTCGATAAAAGCTATGTGCGTATGAAAGATATGGGGGATAAGGATATACACATTATCAAATTTGTAATTTCCCTGGCTCATGAGTTTGGATTTAAGGTTGTGGCAGAAGGAATTGAAACAAAGGAACAGCTGGAAAGCCTAATAAATATGGGATGTGAGTACGGTCAGGGATATTTGCTGGGTAGACCTATGGATGCCGGCAGTGTAGATGTACTGTTGGAGGAAGCTTCTGCCGGTACAGTGCAGTGAAGTGAAGCTTATAACACGAACCTTGTAAACAAGGTTCTTTTTTTGAGTGAAACTACATGATACGGGCGATACGTTTTGAAATAAAATGAAACAAAACACCTGCATCATAATATTTTTAAATTTTAAATATACAATATGTTAAAAGGGCTGTAAGTAAGACATAGACGGACCTTGAAAAAAATATTCAAAATGCTTTTTGTTATTGGCATAAAATTTGCTCTATAAAAATTGTATATTTTTCATAATAAAAAATTACTTATATTGGAGGAAAAAATGGGAGAGTTTAAAGTTAGAAAAATTGGCTTTATAATTGGAATTATTGTAATGATTGCAATTTTAGTTATGCCTACACCCGAAGGTCTGACTGAAATAGGTCAAAAAGTATTAGCGGTTTCGTCACTTATGATTATTTTCTGGATGACTGAAGCTATATCAATTCCTGCAACAGCACTTTTACCGATATTATTATTTCCGTTGCTTGGTATCACAGGAGCAAAGGGACAAAATGATATTCAATTATTCAGACACTATGCTTATCAGACGGTTTATTTGGTATTGGGTGTTGGTTTCCTTGCGACTGCAATGGTTAAATGGGGACTGCACAGAAGAATTTCTCTTTGGATTGTTATGAAGGT
>JAFACY010000271.1 GCA_023425285.1 Bacillota bacterium | reverse complement strand
CAGGCACACTGCTATATCCGCATTAAACTCGTCAATTATCGGCGTATTATAAACATCTATATTGTTATTTTTTATAATATCTTTCAGTGTTGTATCAAGATATTGTTCAAGAAATGATACTATTATTCTGCAAAATTCATACCTTTTGATATTAAATGTAAACAAGGACTGATAATCCTTCGGTATTAAATTATTCTCAATAGCTTCACTAATCTCTTTAACCGCCCAATCAGATGGTCCCTTAGTCTGTCTGAAATAATCAAACTTTACACCAAACCCTTCTGTTTTATACTTTGCGACTATTAAATCATCTCCGTTAATATTCATAATTGAGACATCATTATATGATTTAGATGGCAGTATATCTCTTGCATACCGGATAATATCATTACTTCCGCTGCCTTCATCTGAAGGAAAAGTCACTTCTTCTCCTTTTAAATTATATGTAACATATTTATGATCACCATTTTCCTCAGCTATAACTGCCGTTATTAAACCACCCTCTACATCCAAAATACTATAATATTCAGTCGGCAGAACTTCCTTCCCTTGTCTGTCTATGAAGCCTGCCAAATCATCCTTGTATACTGTGAATCCACTATCACTGTAGTTTATAGCTTCATATATAAATGGCACAATTATTTCATTTCTTAAGTTTATTACTCCGTATTTCCCGTCCTTTAAAGCAACCGCTGTATGGCTGTATGAATATATAATATCGTCATATTCCAAAGGAATTATTATTTTTGAATCAGATGAATTAATCAAACCGAATTTACCATCCTTTAAAATTCTCAAATAACCTTCGTTTTCAGGTATATTATATATATCATAGTATTCAAACGGATAAATTACTTCATTTTTTATATTTATTACACCATATCTGCCAATATCATTTACGGCAATTATAAAATTGTCGTTTATATAATCAAGATATTTATATTCAAATGGAATTATCACTTCCTGAGTTATGTTCATTATGCCATACTTGTCAATTTTACGAGCAGTTATTCTGTCGTCACTGCTATAAATAAGTGTATCGTATATGGCAGGAATAACAACTTTTTTATCGTACTTATGGTAAAGACCCGCTACATAGCCGTTGCCATTATCATTCCTCAGAATGTAATAATTTTTTTCTTTGGTCGGATCAACATATTTGTATCCATCCACAAAGCACTCCAACCCATCTCTGTCCACATAAATAAATCTTGTTGAATTATCTGTATGATAGCTTTCATTTCCGATTACAAAGCGATAATAATCATCATCAAAATTAAGATTTTTACCTTCCATTCCGGCGTAAGCCAGATAATCACCCTTGAGATTGATTATTCTTCCGTCAGTCTTTAAAATATTCCAGCTCCCATCCTTAACACTTTGAGCCACCATATCACGATAAAACCCGGCATAGTAATAATAATCCGACTCAACCTTTTGAAAATCAATGTTAAAAACAATACCGTAGGTATAGCCTGCTGTTGAGAATAAACCAGTTATTGATAGGGCTAATAAAATAAATAATTTTTTAAGCATGAAATCCTCCTTATATAAATATTAATTCAACGAAATATAGCCTGCCTGCTCAATGCATTTCTGTCCTTCAGATGATAGCATCCATTCTAAAAATTTACCGGCTACTTTTTGTTCATCCTCCTTGCGGATTACACCATAGTAATTAGTTGTAAACGGATATGATTTGTTTTTTAAATTTTCACTGTCGGGTGAAATTCCTTCAACCTTAATAGTCTTTATATTTTCGTTTTTATATAGTGTATCGATGTAATATTTATATGTATATCCGATGCTTGCCTTGCTGTTTTCATATTCTCCTACCACGTCAACAAGCATCCCCATTCCTTCCGCAACCTTGACTATGTTTGGAGGAAGCATGGGAATATCCTTCATTACTAAATTTTCCATCGCAGTCTGACTGCCTGAGTTTTTCTCCCTTTGAAAGGCTTTTATGCTTTGATTTTTTCCTCCGACCTCCTGCCAATTCGTAATTTCTCCTGAATATATCTTTTGTATTTGTTCGATTGTGAGGGTATCCACTTCATTATCCTTATGAGTTATAAAAACAAAGGCATCATAGCAAACCGGTTCTACTGTCAGCTCAACATTTTTATCTCGTGCTAATTTAACTTCTTCATCGGATGGCTCCGTGGCTATAATTAAGTCCACAGGATGATTTTCATCCAAAAATGTAGTTATGGTTCTGATCATGCCCATTGTATTAGCCTGCTTCAATATTAAATTTTCATATGCATAGTGTGTTGTTGTGAATGATGCAAAATCATTGGCATCCTCATCAGTGAAATTTAAATGCTGTCTTGCAAACTCAACTGCCATGGGTACTGCAACCGTTGATCCGTCAAGGCTTGGATATGTGCCGAACTTTATTTCGTAGTAGTCTTCCTTTCCCGTTGGTGTATTCCAGCTTCCCCTCACGCTTCTTTCTCCAAGCTGAAATTCACTGTTTTGCACATACTGCACCCAGTCTTTACTCCTTTGTACTTCCTGATTGATGTGCGACCATGAACCTGTCCTATCCGGTGTACCGGTTTTGTAACTATGTCTTACAAAAAAAATTAAAATTACTGCTGCTGCAAATATGCATATTACAAATATATTTTTCTTTTTCATTTTATACCCCTATATTATAGTTATTAATTAGACGTGTTTTACTTTGATTTTGTTCTGCTTAAGCAATACAAATATGCATGCCATATAATTGTGTCAAAAAATAGTGGAGATTTGAGCATTATGTCAAATCTCCACTATTTCCTCCGGAATGTTTATGCTTTATTTAACAGACTTTTTTTATACTCTGTCTTATTCTTGTACATGCGCTTATCTGCCAATGATAAAAGATCATTCATCTGATTCGTGCTTATCTCATGTGAAAAAGCAAAACCGATGGCAAAGCTGATTTTAACTTCACTCTCCTGAGCATTGTATAAGGCAGTTTTTTCATTTAAATAGCCTATATAATCATTTATATTTTTTTCTGAGCAATTTTCAAAAATAGCCACAAACTCATCTCCGCCGTTACGGCATACAAATCCGTATGGACTGCTTGCTTCTTTTAAAATTGCAGCAAAATCTCTTATGAATTTATCTCCGGCCTCATGTCCGAGCAAATCATTGGTAACTTTTAAATTATTTAAGTCTATATACACACATGTCAGATCAGGCAGCATTTCCATTTCGTTATATTTAAGAAGGATTTCATTACAATGCGCCCTATTGGACAGACCGGTTAAATTATCAACATATGCAACCTGATTTAACGCAGCATTTTTATTCTGCACCATAACCTTACTGACAAATTGCTGTATGCTGAAAATTATTATTAAAATTGTACTTATGAATAATCTCGATCGCATATGAGACAGTTTTTCTACTTTAGTTTCAACATACGCCTGAGTTTCAAATACCATGTTATTAGACAGCTCATAATATTCATCACTTAAATTATAAAGCTTCAGAGGTTCAGCACCTGACCTGTAATTGTAAATTTCTTCCTTTAATTCAATCCATTTTATTTCTATAGCAGAAAGTAATTCCTGTAGCCTTTTGTCTTCATGTATTGCAAAGTGATTATTTTTATCATGTGTTTTTAACTGATTAATTATACCGTCCAATTCTTCTATCAATTCTTCATTTGGATTGTTTGATAACTCCTGCTTTATCAGAAGCTGTGTTCCTCCTCTTATGATTCCCACATAATTAACGGATTTACCGTCGTTATGTAATATGTCAATCGTAAATTCAATAGAAAAAATACTTATTATCAATATTATTATAAATAAACTTTGAATTAACAACTTAACAAGATTATGCTTTACAAATGTCAATATATTCATATATGAGTAATTATCCTTTTACTTTTTTCTGTTTTTTCTTACAATATATTACAATATATTGTATACTAAAACAAGAATTATTTACAGTAAAAAAATTTAATTATATAATAATTATTTTACTCATTTGAACTCTATAAGCTTCCCTGCCTCATATCTGTAGGATGTGGGCTCTGAGCCTTGTACGCCTGTTTTAATAATCCATTCGCCATTTATTGTATCTGCAAACGCATATAGGTTTCCGGTAGCTTCGCATACATCCGCCCTTTCAAAGTAATTGTCATTCCATCTGTATATATGTACAAATGACGGCACACTTCCTCTGGAACCTGCTATCAGCTCTTCACGTCCATCTCTGTCCAAATCTGCAATCACAGGAGACCCCATGGTCAATATATTTTCCCATTCGTTACTGTCTTCATTGTAGGTAATTACCTTCATTTCTACATAAGTTGCTCCCATGCCTCCGATAATATTAATTTCCCTGATACCGTCATAGGTTCTGTCTTCTAATAGTACATCCAAATCATTGAAGCCAAAGCTGCCCACATCTCCAAGCTCATACAATTTATCACCGTGCTCTAAAAAACCACATATTACTCCCTCACCGGGTTTTCGTCCGTTATCTTCGTTACTGTCCACATATAAATGCAGCGTCGATTCTATCTGCCCAGGCAGGTCACCAAAATAAATGCTTCGTCCTATAATCCAACCCTCTTCCGGTAATCCTTCCTTCAACAGTGTCCTTTCAACAGGGGTAAAATATAAATCAATGCTTTTTGCGATTTCATTATCGCCATCTGTTGAATTGCCGGCACTATCATTTTCATCTCTATTTGTGCATGCCGTAAACAGTATAATAATAACTATCAAAAAAATTATTTTTGTCTTCATAGATACGATCCCTTATTTAATTTCTTTTGTAAGAGTAAATTAAATTCAGTGAAGTCTGAGTTCTCCACTGAATTTATATTTTGTATTTAGAAAGTGCCTCTTCTACACAATATTCAAAGCTTTCTGCTGCTCCCCAGTCAAAGCGGAAGAAACCTTCACCGCCTCCGCCTGATACACAATGAACCTTAGTTATACCTTCCATATTATCTATAATTACAGTAAGTGTAAGCCTGTTGCCTGCTCTGTAATAATGCTTATCATACACTGATACTACACACATTTTATCATTGTCACCTTGTATCACGTAGCTGTCAATAAGCTCTCCCGTGACACTTCCGCCTATGATTTCATCATTAACAATTTCCGCCGCCTTCTCAGGATGCAGATTTATTCTCATATCCAGTGCCATGTATTCTCCTCATTCATAATTTATTCTCTGATATGCAGTGATTCGGCTATCCTGATAATTTCTTCCCTGCCTTCATAACCGGAAACCATATGAACATAATTATTATCATTAATTATTATGGTTGTTAAACCGTTTTTTGAATATATTATTCCGTTCATACCCTTAATCGTTATTTCCTCCGTCGTTATCCCTTCGGTGTCTACAGCCATGCTCACACTTAAAGTAAATTGGTCAACCATAATAAGTTGATCCTTTTCATTGGAATAAACCATGAAATGCATCAATTTCATATCATTGCTTTCTTCAAGCAAAGTGTAGCCTTCTGTCATGTATGCGGGTACATATACATCTTCGATAAATTCAGGAACATCTATATTTTCTTCATTATCAAAAAGAATTTCAGAAAATTCAGTATATATTTTTTCAGTCAGTCTTATTACAGGCAGCCTCAAAGCTTCAACGCTCATTGATGCAGCTGCTATAACTATTAACAAGGATGCCGCAACAATGCTCCTTCTGACTCTGAATTTATCTATGCTTATATATTTAATTTTCGTTTTTTTTATTATTTTTTTCATCCTTTTATCAAACTCAGAAGAAAAGCTGTGATATCCTTCTAATTCTTCGGATGAAGGAATGGCATTCAGTTCATTTTCCATTGATGCTGACAATGCGTTTATTAATATTTCATTATACATATATAGCCCTCTCTGTTAATACACCTAATCTATCTGACCCATGCTTATGTGCTCTTTAAGCTCTTTTCTGCCATATGTGAGCTCCTTGTACAGCTCTCCGTATGAACCTGATAATGGTGTATTATCTGACAGCTTAAACCCAAGTATGTCCTTCCATATTACCAATGCTCTGTTTACCGGCTTAAGCTTCAATAACGCGCTTTGAATTCCATTCATATTATCATTATACCTGGATTTAGGCATAATCAAGTATATTTTATATAATTCTAAAATAGTTAATTTAAACATACCCACAGTTATTTCAGTTTCACTGTTAAAATTACTGATTGTCTTAAGTATTGCTTTTGTCGATATTTCTTCAGCAATCTCCTTATCACCGGTCAGTTTAAAGGCAACCGCATATATTCTGTTAAAATAAGCTTCCATATTCATAATTTACCCACCTGCATGCTTTAAAAATTCTCTATACTATATAAACAATTTTAAATGGCAAAAGGGGACAAAAATTATAAAATTTTTTCAGATAATTTTTTTCTTCCTCTTTGTAATCTCTTTTTCACAGTCTCATCAGAAATATTGAATAATTCAGATATCTCCTGGACACTGAGATCCTCCACATATGATAAATACAGCACATCCTTATATATCTCAGGAAGCTCCATAATCTGTTCTATGATGGAATCGAAGGATAACTTAGATAATACCTCATCCTCCAGACATAAATCGTATGAAATATTTTCATCAAAATCTTCAATTTCGACAATCTGTTTTTGCTTTTTCAGAATATTAAAACATATATTTCTGACAATAATTACAACATATCCCTTTGTTCTGAGGCTTACAGCATCTGATATATTATCAAGACTTTTGGCAATGTTTATAAAGGCATCATGAACAGCATCTTCAGATAAAAAATCGTCCTTTAAGATGCTCTTAGCCACATAAAACATTGTAAGTCTGTATTGGCTGTAAATTTGTTCAAACTTATTTTTTTCTTCTTCAGTATTCAGTAAACTTAAATAAATTAACATCTTTACCCCTTATTGTTAATGAACGCTTGTCATAATGTAAATTATGTAAACTTCTGTTATTGCTTCCACGGACGTTTTCTATCCAGCCATCCCTTTACCTTCAGTATTC